>JBHIEA010000033.1:0-13147 GCA_046760365.1 bacterium | reverse complement strand
GGTGGTGATGTTGCCCCGCAAATAAAGCGGTGCGGATACGATGCTATCATAATAAGAAGGGCTTCGGATTCCCCGGTGTACCTGGAGATTTCCGAAAATGGAGTGGCATTTCATTCAGCCAGGCACCTCTGGGGAAAGGATACCTATGAGACCGAAGATAAGGTTCTCCAGGAAATAGGTGTACCTGGAGCCCAGGCAGTAGTGATAGGACCAGCAGGTGAGAGGATGGTGGCATTTGCCTGCCTAGAGAATAACTACTGGAGAAGCGCGGGCAGAACGGGCATGGGAGCAGTAATGGGCTCGAAGAAGCTAAAAGGTATAGTGTTCCATGGAAATAAGAGCTGTTTGCTGGCGGATGAAACTCTTCTGGAGGGCTATGTACGCTCTTTAGTCAGAAAAGGTAGGAAGGACCCAGGAGTCGCAGCTTACAGGAAATACGGAACTGTCCAAATGGTAGCTATAGTGAATACCGCCGGAGCATGGCCTACAGAATACTGGTGCAAAGGAAGATTTGAAGAATGGGAGAGGTTAAGCGGTGATTATCTGGTCGATAATTTCAAGGTAAAACCCCATGCATGTCATAGGTGCTTTTTTGCCTGTGGCAAAATCTCAGAGGTTACCAAAGGTAGGCACAGAGGGTTAAGAATTGAAGGCCCTGAACACGAAACTATCTATGCCTTTGGAGGCCTCTGCAGAGTAAATGAGCTGGAAGAGATTGCTTACCTTAATGACATCTGTGACAGAGAAGGTATGGACACGATAAGTGCGGGAAATTTGATTGCCTTCTGTATGGAGTTATCCCGAAGAGGGAGGATTAAGGAACAGATCAAATACGGTGATCCAGATCAAGTAGCAGAGCTTCTTGGGAAGATAAGCAGGCGAGAGGGAATAGGAGATATTCTCGCCCGGGGCATAAGATATGCCAGCAAAGTTTGGGATAGCGAGGATATAGGTGTTCATGTTAAGGGACTTGAGCCTGCAGGTTTTGATCCCAGGGTGCTGAAGGGCATGGGCTTACAGTACGCCACTTCTCCTCGGGGTGCCTGTCATCTCACTGCAACCTTCTATAAGCCCGAGCTCTCGGGAATAATTGCTCCCGAAGTTGTCGAGGGTAAGGCGCAGCTACTGATTCAATACGAGGATAGGATGACGGTTTTTGATACCCTCATTCTCTGCCGATTTTTTAGAGACTTGGTTCAGTGGGAAGATCTGATCACTATAGTTGAGGCTACTACGGGTCTTAAGTATACCGAGGAAAGATTGCAAAAATTAGCCAACGATATTTCTACGCTGAGGCGTATGATTAATATCAGAGAGGGTCTGACCAAGGAAGACGATATGCTTCCCCCGAGGTTTTTTCGCGAACCAAGGAAAGATGATGGGAAAATAGTGAACGAGAAAGAATTCTTGCACATGTTAAACGATTACTACCGAGCCAGAGGATGGGACAAGCAAGGCAATCCCAGGCAGGTATCCGACTTTCTAAAGAATGTTGGTAGCTGAAGAGCATAATTTTCTGAGGGGAAGACGAGGAAAGAAAACCCTCACTTCATAATCTGAAGGCGCTTATCCTTGAGTTCTTGTCTTCTATAATCAGGAAGAAGTAGGGGTGAGAATTTCTCCCGTTTTATGTTTATTCTCTTGAGCTCATGGTGGTATTGTCTAACATGATCCAGGGTTAACTTCAAACGCGTATTATCTAGGGTTTTTGCCTTTTTTGCTCCATTATCGCCTGCTCTTCTGCCAAAGGCAGTTACATCCAGCAAGGAATTACCCATCAACCTGTTTCTGCCATGAACTCCACCTGATACTTCTCCCGCAACATATAGATTCTCTACATCTGTCTCGCATCTCTCGTTAATTACTATCCCTCCGTTTTGATAATGCTGGGTAGGGTAAACCAAAACGGGATCCCTGGTAATATCGATGTTAAACCTCTGGTATTGTCGGTACATGGCAGGCAGCATTTTTTGGATGGTTCCTGTTCCCTGTTTAATTTCAATAAGAGGAGAATCAAGCCATACTCCAGCCATTCCGGTGGGGGTTTTGACTCCTTTTCCTCTTTCGGTACACTCTCTAATTATTGCTGCTGCCTCAATATCTCTTGTTTCTAGCTCGTAAATAAACCTGTTACCTTCATCATTTACCAGCTGGGCTCCCAGTCCCCTCACCTTTTCGGTAACCAGAAGGCCCACAATTTGTTCCGGGAAAGCTACCCCGGTAGGATGATATTGAATGGTATCCATGAATAATAATCTGCATCCAGCCCGATAGGCCATAATCAGCCCATCAGCAGTGGCTCCATAATGATTGGTAGTGGGAAATCCCTGCACGTGAAGTCTTCCCGACCCTCCGGTAGCAATTATGGTGACCTTTGCTTTTACCACCAAATATTCCTGGGTCTCCATATTGTATAAAATTGCACCGGTACATTTTCTCCCGTCGGTGAGAAGTTCACAAGCAGGAGAAAATTCTAATATTTCAATTTGTCTATTTTTAATCTCGTCTCGCAGGGTTTTCATTATTTCGCCACCAGTATAATCTCGGGCAGAGTGCATTCTTTTTCTGGAGGTTCCACCCCCGTGGATAGTTATCATTGTTCCATCTGAGGATTTATCAAACATGACTCCCAGACCTTCAAGCCAGGCAATTACCTTGGGAGCATCCATAACCAGTGCTCTTACCAGCTGGGGCACATTGTGAAATCCTCCTCCTCCAAGCACATCCAGATAGTGAATCGCCGGCGAGTCATTTTCCTTGTCCGCAGCCTGGATTCCACCCTGAGCCATCATGGTATTAGCATCACCTACCCGAAGTTTGGTGGTAAGAAGTACCTTTACCCCCTGCTCCTGGGCCATTAACGCCGCAGCTGCTCCTGCGCCCCCTCCCCCTACTACCAGAACATCAACGTCATAATCCGGTTTTGATAAATCAAATTCTTCGGGGTTTATTACGCTGTAAGCTTCCAAAAGATCCGCAAACTCATGGGGAGTTTTATCGCCCTTGCTTGGTCCAACCCTAAGCTCTCGCAAAGTTCCTTTTTTGTAATCAGGATGAAAATCATAAAGAAGCTTTTGTTTTTCCTCAGGTTTTACGAGGGGGATTTCCTCTCTCAGGCGATGTTGCCTTGTTCTTTCCACCCTTTTTATTGACTCAAGCATACTGGGAGGATACACATCTTCTCTTTTCATTCTTCTATCTTCCTTTCGCCATAAAGCTTTTTCAGGGTATGCTCGTCAGCGCTCATTAATTTTTTCATCTCCTCATCAAATTTTCCTTCCTCAATTTCTTTTATCCTCTCTTTAACATGTTTAGCTCTGGGAGCAAGGTACCTGCCATAAAGTCTTCTGCATAATATACCAACGTTATGCTGAACCGTCTCTGCCGGGCATCTGGTTGCACACAACCCGCACATTAAACAATCAAAAGAAAGGTCTGCCGCCCTGGCAATATCTCCTCTTAGTGCCGCCTGCATATAGTCCATCACCTCTATGTCCTGGGGGCAAACCTTTCGACAGGAATTGCAGGCAAGGCAACGGTAGAGCTCTGGATAAATCTGCAGGATCTGCTCGGCAGTAGCCTGCAGCTTCTCCAGATCATAAATAGCTTTATCAGCAGGAAAAAAGGGGATCTGGGCAAGATACATCTCATCCTCAACTACACTCTGGCAGGCAAGGCCTACCCTTAGTTTGTAATCACCCTTGGTGCGATAGACAGTTCCGCATGCCCCACAGAAACCTCCCCGGCAACCACAGCCTCTGATTAACTGATAACCAGCGTACTCCATTGCTTTAAGAATAGTAAGTCCTTGGGGCACTTTATACTGCTTTCCCATAATGTAGATGGTGACCAGGTGATTTTCTTGGTTTTTCTCGGCCATGATTATTATCTTACCTCCTGAGGTGCTACTCATTCAATCTATTTAGGCTCAATCATATTCCCACTGGTATCATAAATCTCCACTGGCCAGTCTGCTGATGTGGTACCCATACAGTGAGTGGCACAGGCTATACAGGGATCATAGCTCCTCACCACCATTTCTACCCTATTAGTTAGACCTTCACGTACTTTGCCTTCCTTAATTAAACCTTTGGCAGCTTCTCTCACGCTCATGCTAATTCCAGCGTTATTCTGCACGGTAGCTACAATAAGATTAACTTCTTGAACAATTCCCCGTTGATCTGTCTTGTAATGATGAAACAGGGTTCCCCGAGGAGCTTCTACTACTCCTACCCCCTCATCAGGAGTGTTCAAGCCTGCCCTTAGATCACCTTCGGTGATGTCTTCGTCTTGGGAGAGCCGGTAGAGCTCCTCTGCGCAATTGACTATCTCTATCACTCTGGCCCAATGATAGGCGAAAGTTGAGTGACTCGGTTTTTCGCCTAATTCTCTATACATTCTCCGGTATTCTTTCTGAGCCAGGGGAGTGGACATTCCTTCTGCAACATTCAGACGAGCTAAAGGTCCTACCCGATATATGCCCCCTTCCTGGCCCGGAACCAGTCCTTTCCATCCTAATTTTTTCAAATAGGGAAATTTAAGATAAGTCCAGGGAAGGGGGATCTCTTCAATTACATCTAGATAATCCCCGCCATCGAATTTAACCAGCTCTTCTCCCTCAGGACTAACCACCTTTACCTGTCCATCATAATAACATACCTCATTTTTAGAGTCTACCAGACCCATGTAACTGGTGGGGAGCTGACTAAATTCAGCCTTCATCATTGCCACATATTTTTCCTGACCCAGCATTTCTTGGTGAAAAATATCCAAAGTAAACTTGGAGAACTCCCAAAGATCTTCAGCCATCTCCTGAACCTTCTCTCTTTCCTCCTCACTTAGAGATTTGGACATTCCTCCAGGGATACCACATACCGGGAGGGTCGCCCTTCCCCCGATAATCTCCTGGATTTTCTGGGCGAAGCCCCTGTTAACAACTACTTTAGATATTATGTCCACCCCCAGCTTTTCTGAAAGACCCAGGACATTTCGCTTAGAAGGGGGGAAATCCGGTCCCAGAGCAAAATCAGGTAAGGTAAGCAAATAAAAATGAGCTATGTGGCTATGCAAAAAATGAGCCAGGTAAAAGACCCTCCGTAGCTTAACTGCAGCAGGAGGAGGAGCTACCTTAAATACTCTATCGAGAGCTTTAGTAGAAGCCATATGATGCGCACCAGGACAGACCCCACAGATCTTAGGGGTTATCCGGGGCAGCTCTTCCACACATCTTCCCTCGCAGAATTTTTCAAATCCCCTTAGTTCAGGAATTTGAAGATAAGTATTTTCTACTGCTCCCTCTTGGTTAAGAAATATTACCACCTTTCCATGACCTTCCAATCTCGTTAAAGGATCAATAGTTATGGTCCTTTTCATTTTTAAATCTTTTTGGTAATTTTTCTATTAATTAAGGCTGCCGGTAGGGTAAAACTGTACAGGGATCCTACTAGATCTTCTACTTTATCGAGCAATTTTTTTACCTCATTTTCTGACATTGTTTCCTCATTCTCTATTCCTACCACCGAACCTAATGACCCAATCATTTTTGCTCCCTGATCTATTACCGCCGGTGTTGGCCCCATACATCCCCGACAGGCCATATTTACCTTTATACAGGCTCCCTCACAACCTGCTCTGGTTGCCGGACCCATGCACAGTATCCCTTGCTCCAATAAGCAGGTTTTACCATCGTCTTGAACCTCGTGAAATCTTTTTATCTCTGAGATAACTTTTTCCTTTCGCTCTCTAGGGCACTCATCACATAAACCTTTCTCGGGAGCAAGAACTGATCCTTCCGGAGGTAAGTTACCTGTTTTGATAGCATCTACCGCATTTATTATCAAATCTACCGGAGGAGGACAGCCGGGAATATAGTAATCTACCTTCACCACTTTATTTAAGGAACTGACCGCATCCTGAAAGTAAGGAAGAAAAATTTTTCCTTCTCTCACCCTGGTCTCAGACTGAGGATAGATATTATCCGGATTTGAAGTGGAGGGCGTTGTTTTATATACCCTCCGGAGTATCTCCTCCCTGGTAAATAAGTTACCCAAACCCGTTATTCCCCCAAAACAGGCGCAAGAGCCAAAAGCTATCACTGTTTTACCTTTTTCTCTTAGGAGTCTAGCTACCTGTTCCTGTTCAGAGTTGCGCACACTTCCATGGTACATACAAATATCAATACTCTGGTCCTCCATATTTTCTAGGTCCTGGTATTTAAAATCCACCGCTATGGGCCAAAAAACTATATCAGCTAATTCTGCTATCTCCAGGATTTTTTCTTGAGTATCGAGGATGGCAACATCACAACCCCCGCAAGCTGCTCCCCAATATATGGCGATTTTTAACTTAGTCACAGCTTATCTCCCGAGAGCCTATCCTGGATATCTTTTTGGTTCAGCTCAAGAGGACCAAGTGATTTTATTTTTTGGATAAATTCATTCACTACCCTGGCAAACTTTCCTCCCTCACTTGCTGATATCCACTCTAAGTGAAGTCTTTCCTGGTTGATACCTAGCTCAGAGACTAGCTTTTTTAACAAAAGTACTCGCCTTAGTGCTTTGTAATTACCACTTATATAATGGCAGTCTCCCGGATGGCATCCACCTATCATCACTCCATCTGCTCCTTTGAAAAACGCCCCCAGAACAAGCTGAGGGTCCACTCTTCCTGAGCACATGGTACGGATTACCCTGAAGTTAGGATTAATCTTAAGCCGGGAAACGCCAGCAAGATCCGCTCCTGCATAAGTACACCAATTACAACAAAACATTACCGTCTTGGGAGTAAATTCTTTCATTCCTTTTCCCTTACCCCGTTTTTTATTTCAAATCAAAACCTCAATCATGGATGAAAGTTGCTTGGTGGTAAATCCCTTCTGCTCCATTGCTCCCGAAGGGCAAGCGGCAACGCAAGATCCACATCCTTCGCATAAGGCATCGGTTACCTTTACACTCTTAGAGGCTTTCCCCTTTTCTACCTGGGTAATTAGTTCAATAGCCTTATACTTACAGACGGACACGCACATTCCACAACCAGAACATAAATCCTCATTAACATAAGCTACGGTGGGCTCCTGGATCAACTTTTCTCCTGACAATAAAGATAAGACCTTACTTGCTGCTCCCCCTGCCTGGGCTACCGACTCAGGAATATCTTTAGGAGACTGTGCACATCCGGCCAGAAATATTCCTGAGGTAAGAGTTTCTACCGGCCTGAGTTTCGGATGAGCCTCACTCAAGAAACCATTGCTATCGGAGATAACTTTCAGCCTTTTAGCTAGCTCTTCAGTAGTAGAGCCGGGCACAATTCCTGTCGCCAAAACTACCATATCGGCAGCTATTTCTATCTTTCTTCCAGTGAGTGTGTCCACCCCCCAGATGATTATCTTTTCATCCTCCCGAAATAGCTTTGACACCTTACCTCTTAAATAAAGAGTTCCTTCTTCTATACCCTTTTGGACAAATTCCTCATACCCTTTGCCCCCTGCGCGAATATCGATGTAGAATATATAGGCCTGTCCCTCCGGCACTCGATGTTTGTATAACATCGCATGTTTTGCGGTATACATACAGCAAATCTTAGAGCAATAGGGAAGAGCCTTCTCTTCATCCCTTGAGCCAACACACTGAATAAAGACCATCTGCTTTGGCACTTTCCCATCAGAGGGTCTTCTAATCTCACCTTTTGTGGGGCCTGAGGCAGAAAGCAACCTTTCAAAAATTAGACTATCAATAACATCTTTATATTTCCCGTAGCCGTACTCTCCCACTTTCTCTCTTGGGTAGAGCTCGTACCCGGTAGCAACCACAATAGCCCCCGCCTCCTCCTCTATAAAAGAGTCTTTTTGCCCAAAGTCAAGGGCTTCCACAGAACAGAATCTCTCACACACTTTGCATTTTCCTTTGATGAAATATAGACAGTTCTTTTTATCAATTACTGGTTTATTGGGAACTGCTTGAGGAAAAGGAATGTGAATAACCTTGCGCAGACCTATTCCTCTATCAAACTCTGAAGGAACTTTAACCGGGCATTTTTCAATGCATACACCACATCCGGTACATTTTTGCCAATCCACGAAAGAAGCTTTCCTCCTAATTTTAGCCTTAAAATTTCCTACACAACCGGCAATTTCTTCTACCTCAGAGTATGTAAGTAGCTTTATTTTAGGATGCTGCCCTACTTCAACCATCCGAGGAGTGAGGATACACTGGGAACAATCCAGAGTGGGAAAAGTTTCCGATAGCTGAGCCATGTGGCCCCCTATAGAAGGCTCCTTTTCTACCAGGATGGTCTCATACCCTGTATTGGCTATATCAAGAGCTGCCTGAATTCCGGCTATCCCCCCTCCAATTACCAAAGCTTTTTTGGTTATAGGAACTTCAATAGGGAAAAGAGCTTCGCTAAATTTTACTTTTTCTACCAGACTTTTAACAATTTCCAGAGCTTTGAAGGTGGCTTTTTCTCTGTCAGAATGTATCCAGCTACACTGCTCTCTAATATTGGCAATCTCGCAAAGATAAGGATTAAGCCCGGCTGACTTTGCATTCCTTCGAAATGTTACCTCATGCAAGTTAGGAGAGCAGGCAGCTACCACCACCCCCTCCAGATTCTCTTTCTTAATCGCATCTCTCATCAATTCTTGTCCTGGCTCTGAACACATATACTGAGAATCGGCGGAATAGACAACCCCCGGACATTTACCTATTTCTTCCGCTATTTTTTTTACATCCACTGTGCCTGCTATATTTATTCCACAGTGACAGACGAAAACTCCAATTCTTTTCATAACCAATCTTTTCTTAACTTAAATTCTTACTGGTAAGTAAAGGCCCTGGATCAACAAAATGCAAGTCAAATCTATCTACCTCTGAGTCAATACCCAGGGCAATCTCAAGAAGCTCAGTGAAGTAAAATATAGGTATTTCGGTAAATCCAGAAATTTTCTCTCTCATCTTCTTCTGATTTTGATCCAAATTAAAATAACAAAGAGGACAACTCACACTAATGGCCTCGGCTCCATTTTTTATGGCTGAGGCTAATATGCGATAGGAACAGTCTATAACTACATCTTCTGAACAAACACTTAAATAGGATCCACAACACTCTGTCTCATAGGGGCTATCAATAACTTCGCAACCTATACTTTTGAGAAAGTCCTCTATTATCTGGGGGTTTTCGGGATCGTCTAACTGAAGCTCCTCGGCAGGACGAAGTAGTTGGCAACCGTAGTAAGGAGCAACCTT
Organism: bacterium; assembly: GCA_046760365.1. Classification (GTDB taxonomy): domain Bacteria; phylum Aerophobota; class Aerophobia; order Aerophobales; family AE-B3A; genus AE-B3B. The sequence goes on along the minus strand of JBHIEA010000033.1, from coordinate 3,905 downwards.
CAAGTTGGTAAGGTCTACTTTAATTTTATTTTTTATGTTCTTAAAACCAACCTCATCTCTTAAAAGCTCCAGTAAATGTATAACTTGAGTCCCGCCAGTATATTCTCTACCCTCATCTTTAAGAAATTGGGCAATTTTTTCCTTATTCTGTAGATCCTGGTTTAAAACTGTATTAGTTCTTTTCAGCACATTGTAGCAAAAAGAACATAGGGTAACTAATTTGCTACCTTCTTTTTCAGCATTAGCCAAAACCCTGGCCGGGGCAAGAAGAGGCATTAGGTTATCGGTAACCAGAGGGAAAGTAGTCCCACAACAGTTCCAGTGAGAAAGTTCCCTCAATTCAATTCCTAAAGAAGCTACAGCCTTTTTTGCCGACCCATCAAGATTTTTCGCCTTAGTAGAGAGGGTGCAACCTGGATAGTAGGCGTACTTCATTTTCTCCTCGTAAAACCTTCTACTCCCATTTTCGGTAGATTTCCCTCTCGCAAATCATCCTTTCAGGAACTGGAGCCTCAGTAAGAAGTGAATTTGCGAAAGCTGCTTATAATACCCTGCTGTGGGACCTCAGCCAGAATTTGAGAAGATATCCGGGGAATATGTAAATAATCGGCACCTTTTCTCAATTTCAAATTGCGCAAAGACTCCATTATCCTGGAAATATCAATTCCTCTTGGACAGCGAGAGGCACAGATAAAGCAAGAAGCACAAAACCAGATAGCTTTACAATTTAAAACCTTATCATCCCCTAATTGAACTAATCTGATAACCTGACTGGGCAGGATGTCCATAGCTGATACTACCGGGCAACCTGCGGAACATTTACCACACTGATAGCAGGAAAGCACTTTCTCTCCGCTTAACTCCTCCACTTTTTTAATCAGTTCTATCCTTTTTTCGTTATCTACCTTCATGATCTTACCCAACCTAAACTCTGCGGTACTTCTTTACCCCTTCCTCGTACAAATCGCCTCCTTTTAGGTCATTAACCACAATCACCGGAAAATCCTCTACCTCTAACCTGCGTATTGCTTCGGTGCCTAAATCCCCATAAGCAATAACCTCTGCCTTTTTAATATGCTCGGAAAGAAGAGCAGCAGCTCCCCCAATAGCGGCAAAGTAAACAGCTTGGTATTTTCTCATGGCTTCCCTTACTTTCTGTGAACGAAAACCTTTTCCTATCATCCCTTTTACTCCGGCCTTCATAAGGGAAATAGCGTAAGGGTCCATTCTGTAGCTGGTAGTAGGTCCTGCGGGACCAATCACTTTTCCTGGCCTCGCTGGGGCAGGGCCTACGTAGTAAATTACTTGACCCTCTGGATTAAAAGGAAGGGTTTCCCCTTTTTTAAGTGCCTCTACCAGTCTTTTATGGGCTGCATCACGAGCAGTATATATAATTCCGTTAAGTAAAACCTTGTCCCCAATTTTAAGCTTCTCCATATCTTCATCGGATAAAGGAGTAGTTAATTTAATTTCACTTTTCATTTATCTTTGCACCTCCCCTATATTTCTATCTCCTTATGTCTTGCTGCATAACATTGCATATTTACTGCTACCGGCAGAGAGGCAATATGGCAGGGAAACCACTCTACATTTACGGTAAGAGCCGTAAATCGTCCCCCCAGTCCTTGAGGACCAATACCGAGCTGGTTTATCTTGGTAAGAAGCTCATCTTCCAATCTAGCATATCCTGGGTGACAATTATGCTTACCAATTTTTCTAAAAACAGCTTTTTTTGCAAGATAAGGAGCCTTCTCAAAATCACCGCCAATTCCCACTCCTACCACTACCGGAGGGCAGGGGTTAGGACCGGCCTCTTTTACTGTTTGGATTACAAATCGCTTAACCCCCTCCAATCCATCTGCAGGTTTGAGCATGGTAGCTCTACTCATATTTTCCGCCCCCCCACCCTTAGGTACAACCACAATTTTTATCTTATCACCTGGAACAATCACGATGTGTATAATGCAAGGAGTGTTATCTTTGGTATTGGTTCGTTCAAAAAGAGGCTCGGCAACCATAGATTTTCTTAGATATCCTTCAGCATAACCTTCTCTTACTCCTTCATTGATAGTATCTTCTAAGTTTCCTCCGGTAATTTTAACCTCCTGCCCCAGATCTATGAAAAAGACGGCAACGCCAGTATCTTGACACAGAGGAATTTTTTGCTGGGCAGCAATTTCAACATTTTTTAATATCTGTTGCAGGATATGCCTGCCTATAGGTGATTCTTCTTGCTGATACCCTCTTTTTAGAGCATCTATCACATCCTGAGGCAGGTAACAATTGGCATCCTTGCATAAGTCTTTGACCACCCTTTTTATCTCATCTGCCTTGATCTCTCTCAACTCTTGCCTCCTTTAAACCTCAATTTTCTGGAGCGGGGGGAATTGCTCCTTTTTCCATCAAAAGCTCCACCGTATCCCTTGCCCGTTTTATCATAAAGGACGCCTTTTGATAAAGCTGATCTTGGGTAATATCTACTCTGGTTACCCTTTGTTCGATTGCCTTCATCCCTACCGCGACTGCCTCTCGGGGGAATACCTCCCATTCGTCCATAGTAGGTACAATGTAATCTTCATTTAATCCTTTATCTTCTGCACATTTTGCAAGTTCCTTAGCCGCCTCTATACACATCTCATCGGTAATAGTTCTTGCTCTTACATCCAAAGCTCCTCTGAATATTCCGGGAAATCCTAAAGAGTTATTCACCTGATTGGGGAAATCAGATCGCCCGGTGGCAACTATCCTTGCTCCTGCATCTTTTGCCTCCCAGGGCCATATCTCAGGAATAGGGTTGGCACAGGCGAATAATATAGCATCATCGGCCATTCTTCTCACTCCTTCCTTTTTTATGATTCCCGGCCCCGGCTTAGAGCAGGCAATACAGACATCTGTTCCTTCCATTGCTTTTTGGGTATTTCCTTTTCTGTGATCTGAATTAGTGTTTAAGCACATATTCCATTTTTGAGGGTCCTTTTCTCTATCGATATCCTTCCTGTTGGGATGAAGGATACCTTTACTATCAGTCATAATTAGGTTACCCGGGGTGGCTCCAGCTGAAACAAGAAGTCTCGCAATAGCCATATTTGCCGCTCCCGCACCAATCATGGCAATTTTTACCTTATCAATTTCCTTTCCCACAATTTTAAGGGCATTAAATAATCCAGCTAATGTGATAGCAGCGGTTCCCTGCTGATCATCATGCCATACCGGAATATCCATCTCTTCTCGCAACCGGTCTAAAATATAAAAACACTTGGGCTTTTCAATATCCTCAAGATTTATCCCTCCAAAGGAAGGCTGGAGCCATTTTACTGCAGTAATTATCTCATCAGGACCTTTGGTATCAAGACAAATCGGAAAAGCATCTACTCCACCCAGATACTTGAACAAAAGAGCCTTACCTTCCATTACCGGAAGTCCTGCTTCCGGACCTATATCTCCCAATCCTAATACTCTGGTCCCATCGGAGACAACCGCTACTGTGTTCCATTTGTTGGTATTGTTATATACAGCCTCTTTATTTTTCGCGATCATCCGACAAGTTTGAGCCACACCAGGGGTGTACCAGATAGCAAAGTCGTTAAAGTCTCTAATTACACATTTGGGCACCATTTCTATTTTGCCCTGGTAAAAAGGGTGAAGCCTCAAAGCATCTTCGCCAGGTTTTTTAGCCTTTGCCAGAAGTTCTTCCTCGCTAACTTTTTTCGACATTATCTACTCCTATTTCTTATTATTCTCTATAAAAGAAAGAATATTTTGTTTAGCATTTTCACTGTGTTTAAGAATTAGTCTTTCAGCTTTGATCTCATCCCCCGCAAGTATAACCTCAATTATTTGTTTATGTTCGTTCAGAGCTTTCTTTGCTCTTCCCGGAACCGAGAAGGATTTAAGTCTTGCCAGGT
>JBHIEA010000032.1:0-13158 GCA_046760365.1 bacterium | reverse complement strand
ATCGACGCATTGGCCGGAAACTCCTCATCTTCTGTCCAGAGAATATAGACCAAAGGAAGTCTGGGGAAGGTGATTATTTTAAAAGCGAGATCGCCGTATTGGATAGGTTCTCCTCCCAAACTGCAGGCAACCTCTTTAAACAACTGTGGCTGACTTCCAAACCTCTTAATTAGAGGAATTTCTGCCCGGGCACGAAAAACCGAATAGTAGAACCCCCCACTGGGGAGCTCCCGATACTTTACCCACCTGCTACTTGGTGATGTGGTGCGGGCATCTCTAAGATAGTGCAGAATCAGTACTTTAAGGGCTGGATCTACCCGGTGTTTAGGATCGGTAGAAAAAACGGCAAAATTCTCAGGGTCTATCCGTAGGGTGTAATTAAGATAGGAGAGAAAAAAGCCTTCTTTTTGGGAATAACTAGCCTTGCTTCTCTGGCAAATATCAACCACATCCATCCCTTTAAGGCTCTGCTTCGCATGCTTGATGGCCAGACTATATTTTTCTTCTACATCCATCTTCAGTAAAGGTTTTGCTCCCCTCTTACCCGATTTTTCGTCCATTTTTTAACGTGATTTACCAGTTTTTTGAATTTTACTTTCCTCTTCTGCATCCAGGGTTGTCATGACAATAGTCATCCCCGGATTTTTCCGTGGTTTTGGCGAGATTGACCTTCGAGCTTCGATTATCATTATGGCTATTTGAGAAAGAAAGTCAACTTCTCTCAATCTATCATTTTTTCTTCCAGTCCATCAAGGTGATTTGACGATTTCACTTTTCCTTCTTGACAAATGTCGGCTTTGTGCTATATAAAAAGCGTAGACCAAGAAAACAAGCAATTTTTTCTTTAATTTGGACAGCAGGACGCCTCTTCTTGATTAATTATGAGTTGGAGAGACTATTTTCCACCTTGATTTCCGTGTGCATAAAGGCAAGTAGAAGAGTAGCGAGCAGGTTGTTTTCGGGAATACCAAAGTTTTAAGGAAAATGAGTCTGACTAAGAGTAATTACGCCAAAGATGAGGTAGAAGCTTGTGGCACGGTTCTCAGGGAGCTAATAACCGACCTGGAACCCTATAGGGATTATTTTATTCTGGTGGGGGGTTGGGTTCCCTTCTTTTTGACTGACTGCGATGAGAGAAAAAAGGTCATTCATGTGGGAAGCAAGGACATCGATTTGGCTCTGGATGTCGGTAAACTACCGGACACGGCAGGTTGGGAGATTGCCGAAATCTTAGAAAAACAAGGATATCAGGCAAAAGCCAATCTTCCCTATCGATATTTTCGGAAAGTTGAGCTTTCGGGTGGCCGGCAGTTTCTCATCAGGCTCGATTTTCTAACTTCGAAGGCTCCCCTTGATGAGAAAAGTGAAGAATATCAGCCAATGCAAGGCCTCTCAGCTCATCCCGAAAAGGGAATCGATCTGGTATTCAATCACTGTCTGGAAAAAGAAATCGGGGAGGACTGGCCTCCTGGTTCCAAAGATAGATTCAAAATAAAAATTGCCGATATGGTTGCTTGTTTAGCCACTAAGGGAATAGCAATCGCTTCTAGACACGAAGCCAAAGACGCTTACGACATATATATTCTCTCTAAACACTATCCTGGTGGTCCTGAAACTGCAGCCTCTGCCTTAAAACCGTTTAAGAAAGAGAAACTGGTGCAGGATTGCCTTTCTTCAATCAGGCAAATTTTCCAAAATGTAGACTCTGCCGGACCTATCTCAGTAGCCAAATTTCTGGAACTCGAGACTGACGAGGAAAAAGAGGCAATCATCGGCGATTCTTTCGAAGTAGTAAATGAGATCCTGGGGTAACTAGAACCTGATTCCTGAGAAAAGCATTAGTATTGAGAAGACGAGCAGAAACAATCCGAAGCTGATATACAGCGACGAAGGGGGCCTACTCCCGAGATGTTTCTTATTGACTGAGAAAACCGGGATTTTTCAGGCTTCTCGGCGGAGAATTAACCGGTCTTTTTCAACCACCTCTAGCGGATAGCCGTCAATCTTAGTTGCTTTGCTTATACTGAGGTGATAGTCTTTGGCAAGTTCCTGGGCAAAACTGGCCGCTTCCTTCTTGTCGCTTGAGAAAACGTACTTTCTTCCCCAGAAGCCCCTTAACCGGGGGTTAAAAAAAGAGATCTCATAAAGACTCTTATTTTCTGGGTTTTGCACTTCTAAGATTATGTGGTTTTCGGTAACGGCTTTGAGCTTGAAACCGTGCATGTCTGTGGCTCTTTCTACTTCAGCTTTCTCTCCCTCAAGAAGATAAAACACTGGTGGGTCCAGTTTCTTTGAGGGGGCTATCTCGAACCTCCTTCTGAGTCTACCAAAATAAGATTCAAACATCAGCATCGGTTTGTGGACCGAAACTACATAGAGTCTTGTTGTTTCTCCGGTCTTTCCCATCCTTATTTGCCAGAGCTTCGCTGGCAGGTTCTCTTTCATTTGAGCTCTTACCACTGGTTAATCTCTTATCATTGGTTTTTCGCAGAGTTAGGTCCTGATTAACAGCTATTATACTCATTTTATCAATAAGAGCAAGTTTTTTCTTCAATTACGGTAACACCTTTAAGGATAGATTTTCATGGCAAGGCTATGCCTATACTATGTAAAGGGGAAAGAAGGGGGTAGAGGGAGCCGCTCAAGAGATTTTTTCCCCTGAAAATATGAAGAAAATACTTTTAACTGAACCAGGATAACCTACATGCCCAACAGATCAAGGATTTTGAGTGGGAATGAAGCAATCGCGCGGGGAGCCTACGAAGCTGGGGTGAGGATGGCGGCAGGATATCCGGGAACTCCCAGTACTGAGATTCTGGAATCTCTGGCACAGTATGGCCACGAAGTTTACTGCGAATGGGCTCCCAATGAAAAAGTAGCGGTAGAAGTAGCTGCGGGAGCATCTTTGGTAGGTGCCAGATCCATGGCGACTATGAAACACGTGGGGTTGAATGTAGCCGCTGATCCTCTGATGACTCTTTCCTACGTGGGAACTAAGGCGGGTTTAGTGGTAGTGGTAGCCGATGATCCTGGTATGCATTCTTCACAGAATGAACAGGATACCAGGAACTACGCTCGATTGGCCAAAGTTCCTCTGTTTGAGCCTTCTGACAGTCAAGAGGCGAAGGACTTTATGATTGCCGCTCTCGAACTTTCAGAGAAATTCAGTACCCCAGTTATACTCCGCTCCACTACCCGCATCTCACACGGCAAATCAGTGGTTAGACTGGGGGAAAGAAGAGCTAGTTCTGGGAAAATCGGATTTGTCAAAAACCCTCAGAAGTACGTGACCGTTCCCAGTTATAGTAGGAAGATGAGAGAGAACTTGGAAAGAAGGCTGGCAGAGCTCGAGGTTTATACCAACCAATGTGTCCAGAACCGGGTCATCATCAGAGGAAAACGCGCAGGAGTGGTAACCTCAGGAGCAGCCTTTCAGTATGCTATGGAGGAATTTGGGCAGGCTTCCGTATTGAAGCTCGGTCTTTCTTATCCTTTCCCCGATGATCTCATCAAAGAATTTGCCTCCGGGTTTGAAGAACTAATCGTGGTGGAGGAGCTTGATAGTTTCTTGGAGGAGCGTATTCAGAGTTTAGGGATAAAGACGAAGGGAAGAGACTATTTTCCGGGGATAGGGGAGTTAAATCCGGATAAAGTGGCTCAGGGACGTGATCGGATAGAGAGCAATGACTTGGTGCTGGCAGAAAAGGAAATTGATAAAGATGGGGTCCTTCTTCCGGCAAGGCCTCCGGTGTTCTGTCCGGGCTGCCCTTCTAGAGGTCTTTTTTATGCTCTTTCTCGAATCGACTGTGTGGTCACCGGGGATATAGGGTGCTATAGCTTGGGGGTATTTCCTCCTTATGAGCGAATGGACACCATTCTCTGTATGGGGGCAGGAATAACCATGACTCAAGGCATGGATAAAGCAGGATTTAGAGACAAGCCCTTAATCGGAATTGTGGGAGATTCTACTTTCTTTCACTCCGGGATAACAGGACTTCTGGAGATCTCATACAATCGCGGAATTTCCACCATCGTCATTGTTGACAATAAAGCTACGGCGATGACTGGCCTTCAGGATCATCCTGGTACCGGTAGAACTTTGATGAAGAAGAGAACTTATGCCGCATACCCGGAGGAGTTTGCCAGGGCTTGTGGAATAAAAAATATTCGAGTCATCGATCCCTTGAATCTTAACCAGATTTTGAGGGTTCTTAAAGAGGAAATTAAAAAAGAGGCTCCTTCGGTGATTATTTCAAGACGTCCTTGTATTTTGGTACAAAAACCAGAGAGAGCCCTCTGGACTATAGACCCGGATAGATGCAATCAGTGCGGCCGATGTCTTAAGGTTGGCTGCCCAGCTATTTACCAGGAAAGGGTTAATAAAAAGGTTATTCTGATAGATGAGGTCCTTTGTATAGGTTGTGGTTTCTGTGGCCAAGTATGTCCCAAAGGAGCCATGGTACCTTTCTCTGAGCCGCCCTAACAACGCAGGCGAATACTTTAAGCTCAGTCTTTATGGTGAGCCTCTATCTTCTGCCTTGGCTCGGGCCAGTAAAAAGGCATAAGAAGAAAAGATGCCTGCTAGTCCAACACCCATCAGAGGAACGAGGAAGACGCTCCTGGCAAGACCTAAGGCTTCGGAGAGCGGGCCAATCAACCAGGGAAAAAGGATGGAACCGCTGGTTCCACTAGCAGCCAGGGTCCCGGTCAAGAATCCGATGTGCTTGGGAAAAGTGTTGGCTCCTAGAGCAATCATAGTAGGATAGAACCAGGAAAGCGACAATCCGGACAAGGCTATAAATAGGATTAATAGACTATGATAGCTCAAGACAAAGGTTAAGGTAGTGAATAGGGCTGCGGCAAGACTTCCCACCACCAAGGAAAGAGATAGATTGGTCTTGTGAAAAAAGCGGCCAAATAAGAGTCTTCCCCCTACCATGCTCAACCAAAAGACTGAAATGCACCAGCTGGCTGAAACGACGGAGACCTCCCTTATCTTAATCAGAAATACCGGGGTCCAGGAACCAAACGATAGCTCAAGCCCTACGTAAAGGAACGTCCCCCCAACGGCTAGCCAGAAAAAGGGAGAAGCTACGGGCCTATTTGGGTCGCCACTCACAAGGGTCAATGTTGATCCAGAGAGAGGATTATCTCGGTAGAGTCTGTTTTTCCAAAACACCACCGAGGGTGGGAAGCTAGCCAGTCCTATGAAAAGATAGACCAAGTTCCACCTCTCACTATAGGCGAGTAGCATACCCACCAGCAGTGGACCCAGTATGGCTCCGATGCCAAAAAAGACGTGGAGCCAATTCAAAGGTCTTGCCCTTTCCTCACCAGAGATCTCCGAAAAAAAACAGTCTAGACTGGTATGGAGGACTCCTTGGCTGATGCCAACAAAGAATAAGATCATCAGGAGCAACACTGGGGTATGAACCAGGCTGATACTTACCAGAGCCAGTGAAGCCACCAGAGAAGAGAGGCTTAAGAATGGTCGGGCTCTCTGAATCTTCCAGAAAGAAGCGAGAAAAATATTGCCACCCAGAAAACCAGTGGAATGAGATACAATGGGCAATCCCATATGAGCTAATCTCAGATGAAAAGTATCCGAAATGGGTACCAAAAGAGGACCTAGTGAGCCAACTACTAATCCTACACTCGCCATACTCCAGCAAGCCAAGACAAATAGCTTCGAGTCCTTGGTTTCATCCCTCATCCTTGTTCCTTATCAGAGAGTTTGGTGGGCTCGAATAAATTTTAACGCATTATAGCTAAAATGAAGAAAAGGGGAAGTTCACGTGAAATTGACACCCAAAGAATATTACCTATACTAATGGGTTGAGGATTAATGAGAGGACCATGGATAAATTCGTTGGTGAGAAGATAGAGGTAGATTTTAATAGAAAACCTGGTCCTCCTGCTTCTTTTCTTTGGCGTGAGAAAAAGTACATAATCCAAGAGGTCGTAGATCATCGGCTTCATCTAGACTTTGGCAGGCGATGGTGGCAAAGAAGGCACCGAGATTACTACCGGATAAAGACAACTGAGGGAGAGCTCTTCGAAATTTATTTTAATCGAGGGCCGGGAAAAAGATATTGGGTACTCTACAAAACGATTACCGAAAAAGACCCAAAACTTTAGAACGTTCATGAGTCGAGGAGGTTATCTTAGCCGTAAGGTTCCTCTCGCTCATTCTAAGCTGGTCGGATTCAGAGAGGCTTTTTGGCACCTTTGTTTTTTTGGCTAAGTAAAAAGAGATTTCTCCAGGAGACCGTCTGTGATTTTTGAGCAAATCGCCAGCGGTGGTGATAGAAATTTCAGCTATCTGGTTGGTGGGGAAAAAACGAGAAAAGGCATCATTGTTGATCCTTCCTACAGGCCGGAGAAGATTTTGAAAAGAATAGAAAAACACGATTTAGAAATTGCCTACATCATCAACTCCCACTCTCACCTGGACCATGTAGCTGGAACCGATCATATAAGAACAAAGACTCGGGCAAAGGTGGTTATGTACAAGGATGCTAGGTTCCCATTCGATATCGGAGTCGGCGATGGGCAGATGTTGAAGGTAGGGACACTGCAGCTCAAGATCATTTACACTCCCGGCCACTCCCCGGATTGTATCTGTATTCTGGTGGAAGATAAACTCATCACCGGGGATTCCTTATTCGTGGGAAAGGTCGGTGGTACTGGTTCCGATGAGGCAGCTAGAGCGCAGTACCAGAGTCTTCATAAAAAGATCCTTGGTCTGGATGAGAAAGTGGAAGTTTATCCCGGACACAATTATGGGACAAGGCCCAGTTCCGCTATTGGTTACGAAAAGGAAAATAATCCTTTCCTTTTGCAAAACTCCTTTGAGGAATTTTTGAATCTTAAGAAAAACTGGATGGAATATAAGAGAATACATGGTATCAAGTGATCTCAGCCCAATGAGACGAATTTCACTTCTGGTGATAACAATCCTTCTTTTGTCAGGTTTGGCTGGCTTTGGCGAGGAATTAGAGTCTAGGGAAGGTTTTGATTCTCCTTTTGGCTTCATGCCTGCTGAGTTCGATTTTGAGCATGCTAGAAGGGCAGGTGCCTACTGGGATAGACCATTTTTTGAATTATTCGAATGGGGCATGATAGAGCCCGAACAAGGCCGATTCAACTTCCACCTGACTGATAGATATATTCTGAGGGCCCAAAGTCACGGTTTTCATGTTCTGGCAAACATCCAGCCTTTTGCTCGGTGGGATCAAAAGCTATGCCACCAGGACCTACCGGTTGTAATGAGTCCTATGGGGCCTCAAACAAAAGGAAAACCCTGTAATATTGAAGCATACAAAAACTTCGTTATTAAACTGGTTGAAAGATACGACGGCGATGGCCAGGATGATATGCCCGGTTTAAAATACCCTATAAAATGCTGGGAGGTAGCTAATGAGCCAGAGATGCAGCGAGAGCCTCTAGTCTTTTTTCAAGGCAGCCCCCAGGACTATTTTGAAATTCTCAAAGCTACCCACGAGGCAGTGAAGGAGGCTGATTCCGAAGCACAAGTGATACAAGGAGGTATGGCGGGGATGGACCGTTGGATGGTCTCCTTCTGGCAGAAAGTATTTGATCTTGGCGCTGCCTCATATTTTGATATTGCCAATATTCACTCTATTGGTCATGGAGAGCATCTTAACATACCCTCCTTCAAGAAGTTTCTCTCCCAAAATAATGCTTCAGAAAAGCCCTTTTGGGTAACGGAGGTCCAGATTGAGGACAGGAAAAGGAAACGCACACCCGCCGAGTACGCCGCTTCTCTTGCCAGAAGTTACATCTTTGCCCTTGCTAATGGAGCAAAGAAAATCTTCTATGTTAACTTGAGATTGCCTGAGCATCTTCCTCCCGAAGAGGAGGGTGGGCCTGGTTTCTCTGATTTATCTACTCTGGTAGATTCATCCGGTAACCTAACCCCTCTTTTCTATGCTCACTGCACCATAGCTTCAAAATTGGAAGATTTTCAAAGGGTGGAGAAGATTAAGGAAAGGGTGAGGGGCAGGACCATCTTGGAGGGCCGATACAGATTTCTCAAGAACAATAAGGCAGTTTATGTGCTCTGGGGCCGGGGCAAGCTCCCTTCAGAAATAGAAGGCAAGGTAAGGGTAACCGATATCTCTGGCAGTGAGGAAATCCTCACTTCAGATTCAATTCGACTCACCAGTAGCCCCGTGTTTGTAGAAAAAATAGAGCCACCATCAGAGACACTCACCGTCATCCAAGTGATTGACGGCGATACCTGTCTTTTAGAGGATGGCCAACTCATTCGCTATTTAGGAATCAATGCTCCACAAAGAGACGAGGCCCTGTTCGAGGAAGTTAGGCCATCGACTCCTTAGCTCAGACATTCTCCAGGATGTGGTAGCCATAGCAGTTCATAACTCGGGTTTTACCTATCCGGGTGGTCCGCTCACCAGCGTGAGGGTAGATAAGATGTTGGTGACCGTGGATAAAAAAGCGAGGTTGATAACGAGCGATTAACTCTCTAAAGGATCTGAATCCTTTATGGCATTGGTCAGTTCCATCGTGTATGCCCCGGGGAGGAGCGTGGGTAAGAACAACATCCACCCCTCTTTGAAGCCAGATCCGTGGCCTGACTTTGAGCACTTTCCACCACATTTCCATTTCCCTATATTCTATACCCCTTCCTCCATACCACATAGAGCCCTCAAACCCCAGTATTCTTATTCCTTTATAAGTCACTATCTGACCATCAATATTTCTTCCCCCTTTGGGAGGCTTCTCTCTATAAATAATGTCATGATTCCCTCTTACATAATAGAGGGGTTTGTTAAACATAGTCATGAGAAAGGAAAGATACCCTGGCCTCAGATCTCCGGTTGAGAGAATCAAATCTATCCCTGGAAAGCGACTTTTATCGAAATAGTCGTACAAAAGAGGCTCTTCCTTATCTCCAACAATTAAGAACTTCATACTGCCTTCTTAACCTGCTCATGAGAAATCAGGTTGAGTGATATCTCTTTTATAATATTGAAAAAAAATTATTTGCCAAGAACATTGAGAAGGCCCATTAATCAGGATAAGGGCTTGACTTATTCAAAAAACATGTTATCAACTATGAACCAAAGAGGAGGCGAGCATTGAAGATGTGTAGAAAATATTCCCTAGCCAGCTTAGCCATTTTTCTGGTGTTGGGGGTGATGTTTTCCGGATGTGTGCCCAAGAAAACTCCAGAAAAACCAGCCCCTAAGAGTGATTCTCAGGCAGTTGTCGAGACTCTTCCCGAAGGTTACCACAATATCAGCGCCGCTCAGCTCAAGGCGAAGATAGATGGGGGAGAGAATTTCATCCTCCTTGATGTCCGAGAACCCTCCGAATACAAGATGGGCCATATCAAGGGTGCCAAATTACTCCCGGTGGGAGAAATAGAGGAGAGATGGCATGAGCTCGATCCGGCCAGAGAAGTAGTGGTCTATTGTCGTAGTGGCCACCGCAGCACCATAGCTGCTGAAAAGCTGGTAAAACTCGGGTTTAATAAGGTGAAGAACCTGTTGGGTGGAATATTGGACTGGCCTTATGGAATCATCAAATGAGAAAGGTCTAGGTGGATATAGGAAAGGATAAGTTCTTCTTAAGGAGATCATTAATGAGGGTCGTGGACGCCCACCTTCACTTTATCACCAAAGAAACGATGGAGAAGATGGGTAAGGAGAGAGGGTTGGAGGAAAGGAATATAAAGGAGCGCCGAAAAAGGTTGAAGCTCCCAGAATTTAAGCTATTTGATTTTAATACCACCGTCAAAAAGTGGTTGTCGGAATTTAATCGTTACCAGATAGAAAAAGGGGTTTTCCTCCCCTTTGCTCCTAATCTCCAGGAAATGATTGCTCTGCCTAAGGTCAATGACAGATTCATTGGATTTACCAGCGTTGATCCCACTCAGGAAAATGCTGATGAGATCTTGGAGGAGGATCTTCAGGCAGGTCTTAAGGGGGTAAAGCTCTACCCGGTGAATCGCTTCTTCCATGTCAACGACCCGAAGGCTGAAAAAATTTATCCGGTGGTGGAAAAATATAAGGTTCCGGTGATAATTCATTTTGGACTGAATATTGGCCCTGGATCGAATCTTCTTTATGGAAACCCCCTGGATCTTCATCCGGTGGCGCTAAAGCATCCCGAAGTTAGCTTCATCATTGCTCATTTTGGCTGTGGTTTTGCTCGAGAAGCACTTTTTCTGGCTTACCAGTGCAACAACATTTATTATGATACCTCAAGCTCTAACGTCTGGATTAATTATCTCCCCCATAAAACTACTCTTAAGGGCATTTTCCAGAGATTCCTGGATACGGCTGGATCCAGCAGGCTCATCTTCGGTACCGACTCCAATTTTTTTCCTCGAGGGTACAGATACGACATCTTTCTTGAGCAAAAGAGAATATTAGATGAGCTAGGAGTGGCTAAAGAAGAGCAAGAAAATATTTTCGGGGGAAATATTTTGAAACTGCTGAGTCTAAAATCCTGATTCTTGAGCAAATTAAGACGGATTGAAGTTCAAACAGAAACTTCTCTAGAGTACGATTCACCGTGGTCTTTTCTCAAAAAGCTTGGTATCATTATCGCCAAAGAACCTAAAATTTGACCCACTTCGCCGAGACTGCTATAATTAGACCAGTTCTAATACCAATTGATCCAACTTATGAGACGATAGCCAAGACTACGGACTATTCGAAACCATAGAGGTAAAGCTACCTGTTTATTTGAAAAGGAGGAGGACTGCCAAAGCTGTCTATTTATGAACCCATTCTTTCAAAGAGAGAATGGGTTTTTGCTTTTGAGGAAAGGAAAATAAAGGATGATATGAGGCAAAGGATCTACTTACTGGTTTTTTGGGAAGTGGCTCTAAGGGGTAGAAATTGAAGGTAGTAATTGACACCGGTATCTTTATAGCTAGCCTTTGGAAAGGCAGGTCACGAAGTCTGGTGGAGCTTTGGAAGAAAGGGGAAATAACTCTCTGTGCATCTGAGGCCATCCTGAAAGAGTATTTGGATATAATACCACGATTTAACTCACTGAATAAAGATGCAGGAGAGCTGCTTTCCTTATTTAAGGCAAGAAAGAATATAAAGATGGTTACGCCTTCTCAGAGACTAAAGCTTATCAAAGAAGACCCAGCCGATAATAAATTTTTAGAATGCGCCATAGAAGCCGGAGCAGAATATATCATTTCTGCGGACAAGCACCTTAGGAGTCTCGGAAAACACGCCGGAATGAGAATTGTTTCTTCGGGGAGCTTTTTAAAAGACAATAAAAAATTCATCACTAAAGAAGGGGAACATGAATAAAAGCACAGTTGCTTGGGGAGTTGTTTTCATTGTGATAGGAGTCATTCTTCTCTTGTTTACGGGGGGAGCTGCTGAGCTTCTCGCCTATGGAACAGCAGTAAAAACAAAAAAATTATAGAAAGAACGAGCTCCATGAGACGAGGATAAATTGACAAAAAGACTTTATCCTTTTTAGACCTTGAGGTTAACCATCAAACGGAGGTATTCCCTATGACTGATCAAACGCAAGCAACTCTGGCTCAAAAAACGGTTAGCCCTGATAAACTGGTAATAGCTAAGAAAGATCGGGAAATACTGCGGCGCCTGGCCGGTCGAGTTGCTGAATTGGCAGCCCGCCCTATGGAAGACGAGAAACGAGACCTCTGGTACCGACACAATGCCTTGGAGACCACCCGTCCGCTCATTTTTTGTGATCCAGAGAACGGTTGGAATGAGATTATCACTCCCGAGCAAGTAGAGTGTGGAGGGGAGCTGGCCCGGGAATGGGAAATGATCCTTCGTAAGGAAATATTTTGGGGCGAATCTATGGGTGATGACCGGGTAATCGAGCCCTATTTCGACGTCCCTTACGTGTATACCGAGAGCGATTGGGGAATGCATGAAACCAAAATTGGTGGTGAGGACGGTGGCTCTTATACTTGGGATTCACCCTTAAAGTCCTACCAGGACCTTAGCAAATTACATTTTCCTCATATCTATGTAGACTATGAAGCCACTAATAAGGTTTTCTCACTAGCCAAAAAGGTCTGGGGTGACTTGTTAAGGGTGAGACTTAAAGGAAGATGGTGGTGGAGTCTGGGAATGACCTGGACCTTGGTTAACCTGCGCGGTCTTCAGCAGATCATGTTTGACATTTACGACTATCCAAACGAGCTTCATCAACTGATGAGTATTCTACGCGACGGGACCTTAGCTAAACTTGACTTTCTGGAAGAAAAGGGTCTCTTGAGTTTGAATAACGATGGAACTTATGTGGGTTCAGGGGGGTTTGGCTACACCCGGCAGCTACCCCAGAAAGATTTTGACGGCAAAACGGTACGCACCCGTGACCTGTGGGGGTTCTGTGAGAGTCAAGAGACCACTACGTTTTCACCGGATATGTTTGCCGAGTTTATTTTCCCTTATCAGTTGCCTATTCTTGAGCGATTTGGGCTGAACTGTTACGGTTGTTGTGAACCTCTCGACCAACGCTGGCACGTAGTGAAAAATACCCCCCGACTTCGGCGTGTTTCTGTCTCTCCCTGGGCCAATTTAACTGATATGGCGGAAAAGCTGGGTGATGAGTATATTTATTCGATGAAACCGCATCCGGGCGACCTGGCTGTACCCTCCTTAAATGAGGAACGCATTCGCACTGGACTGCGCAGAGCCTTGCAAATTATTGGTAATTGCCGGGTCGAGATAATTATGAAAGACAATCATACCATTGGAGGCAACCCCCAGAATGTGATCCGTTGGTGCCAAATTGCACGTGAAGAAGCTGAGGCAATCTAATATCCATCGAACAAAGAACCAGAGGTCGCCTGGACTCTACAGATACCTACCAAGATGGATACATCTGTTTAACCTATCCTGAATTAACAAGACTAGCCCTGGCACCCGACCGAACGTTGATGAAATATAAATTAATCATAGGTAGAGAGCTTGGTAGGAAACTCGATAAGCGCAGCTTCCAGTCTTGAATTCTTAGTCAAAGATCCCCTAGGATTCGCCCCAATCCCAGAGTTGTCTTCTCTGAAATTAAAAATAGACTCTGACCTCTATGTTAAAAATCGGTGGTAAATGTCCTGAAGAATGCGGACACGAAGAATTTCGAATTTTTTTGAATTTATGC
>JBHIEA010000031.1:0-13759 GCA_046760365.1 bacterium | reverse complement strand
CTAGAGGTGGTATTAGCGATGCCCATATCTCCGGTACCGACTATATCGACCCCACTGGTAGCCACTTCCTCTTCAAAAATCTCTATTCCGCCTCTGATGGACTGAAGGGCCTGTTTCCTGCTCATGGCTGGACCCTTCATCATATCCTGTGTTCCATAGGCTACCTTTTTGTTAATGAGTTCTTTGCTGGATTTTATCTCGTGAGCTACTCCCATATCTATAACTAGAACTTTTGCTCCTACTCCCCGGGCCAGAACATTTATGGCTGCTCCTCCTTGAAGAAAGTTATAAACCATCTGGATTGTAACCTCTTGAGGAAAAGCACTTACTCCTTGCCTGGCCACCCCATGATCTCCCACCATGGTAAAGACAACTTTTCTATCCAGGGTAGGATTTTCTCTGTGAGTGATGGATACCACTGTTCTGGCTAATTCCTCCAATCTCCCCAGACTTCCCCTGGGCTTAGTGAGACTATCCAGTCGACGCTGGGTTTCTTCGAGGAGTCTGGTATCAAGGGGTTTTATTTTTTCTATAGTCTCGGTGATTTTTCTCACCCTACTCTCCTTTGTCATTTCTTATGGGTCGCTCTCATTCTCAGGGGAATTCCGGACACCATAAGATATGCTTCCTGAGCTCGCTCAGCTATTATTTGATTAGCTCGACCACAGATATCTCTGAAGCTCCGGCCTAGCCTGGTAGGAGGCACCACTCCACAGCCTACCTCGTTAGAGACCACGATGAAAGTAGGCCGAAGATGAAGGATCTTACCAACTATCTCCCTTACCTGTTGGATGATATTGTCTTCCTCGGTATTATTAAGAAGAAGATTAGAAATGAGGAAACTCAAGCAGTCTATTACCACCAGCTCACAGGCCTCATCAATCTGAGACAGAACCAGCGAGAGATTCTTTCCTTCCTCCACGGTTTTCCAATGAGCAGGGCGATCCTTTTGATGCTGTTGGATGCGCTCCCGCATTTCCTCATCCTTGGGGATAGCGGTAGCTACAAAGGTCACCTTGCTGGCCAACTGCTTGGCTAGATTTACGGCAAATCTGCTCTTCCCGCTCCTGGCTCCTCCAGTAATAAAGATAAGTTTAGCCATTTTTGGAAAGATTTTCCTTCTGATTCAGCTCTCCTCCTCAGTTTGGCATTGTAATTAGGAGAACTCGTCCTCAATGGTTTATCATTCACAAAAAAACCACCTCCCTTGTGATGCGCAAAGAAAGAATGGCAAGACGAGCAGACAGGTCTTCTGGCTCAGGGACACCCTACTCCCTCCCTTCCCAGAACTTCACGTTCCAGTGGTTTGTGAGGTTTCGTTTCCCCTTACAGCAGCGCCACTGCTTGGGATTTTCACCCAATTCCCTTCATCTGCTGATCTTATGCGTAACCTAATTTTCAAATCGTTTTCTAATTTACGCCATCAAGAACAATTTGTCAAGCAACTGTTAGGTAGTACCCTAAGGAGATTGTCCATTGGGCTAAAATTTAGCCTCACGCCGCGCTGACTTGACGGAAAATTTTGATGTAGTACTATAAAGCATCTGTTCTTTATTGTTTTGGCTCAAGTACACAGGTGCCCGATGTGGCTTAAAAGGGAAGAGGGTGAGAAACCCTTGCGGTTGCGCCGCTGTAGCCGGTAGCGAAATCCGCACTATGCCACTGTCTCTTAATGTAGTAATTTTGATGAGCCAGTGAGATGGGAAGGCGCGGAGAGTAGAAAAACTCAAAATTGAGGATCACCGGGAGCCAGAAGACCTGCCTGTATACGTGGACCCTCCTTCTTCGCATAAGAGACGGCAGGGTTTCTTGTTGAAAAATAGAACCCCAGCTTTCTTTATCGGGAAGGCTGGGGTTTTTTGTGGGAGATAATTTTATTAATAATCAAAGAGTTACCCTTTGGAAGGACAGAGGATGTAGGATTGTGCCATCAGATACAGATAATAAAGAGGAAGGAGACAATCATGTCTTCACTTACGAGATTACTTGTAATAACCTTGGGTCTAGTGCTTATCTTTTCTGGTTGGACAGGGGCTGAGGGAAATAAAGAAGAAAGCATCTTAGAGCTAGAAAAAATAGTTATCACCGCTACCCGTACTCCTCATTTATTAAAGGATGTCCCGGTGAGTACCACAGTCATCACTGGAAAAGAGATCGAACAAACTGGTGCCTCCACAGTGGCTGATGCACTAGAGAATGTTGCAGGGATGAGACCAGCCGCTTACGGGGGTCCGGGTTCGTTGACTACCGCACATATTCGCGGCTCTGCAGCAGATCAAGTATTAGTTTTAATGGATGGACGAGAATTGAATCCCGCCGCTTCCGGAACCGTAGACCTTGGTTTCCTTCCGGTACAAATCATCGACAGGATCGAGGTAGTTAGAGGTCCCTTCTCCTCTCTCTACGGAGCTAATGCCTTAGGGGGTGTTATCAACATCATTACCAAACCTACCCCTGAAAAAAGGCAGACCCGGATCGAAGCTTCCTATGGCACCTACGAAACCAGCGAATATACCGTTACCCATGGTGGAAAGCTAGGTAAGACTGCATACTTTCTTACAGCCAAGCTGGGAGATTCAGCCGGATACAGAGAAAATAGCAGCTGTAACGAGACACATGCCACAACTAAGCTCACTTATGAAGTTGATCGTTCATCCGGGTTCTCTTTATTGACAGGTCACTCTCATCGAGACACAGGAGTTCCCGGATCCACCACTTATCCCACTCCCAACGCCCAACAACGGAACAAAAGGAACTTTTTAGACCTCTCCTATCACAAAAATCTAAAAGAAGGTTCTCGCCTCCTTGCTAAAACTTTCATCGAACAATACGATATATGTTACCAAGACCCTGAAGCCTGGGGCGGTCCGATAAAGGATACCACCAAAAATCGTACCAGTGGTGTGCAAATACAGTATAACTTCCCCTGGGGAGGGCATCTTCCCACGGCAGGTTTGGAGCTAAAACAAGATCGGGTCAAAGTCACCACTGTTGATGGAACTTCCAGAATTGGAGGGCCCCGGAAGTTGGATACGACCTCTCTTTATCTTCAGGACGAGATGAACCTTTCGCCCAGCCTAGTCCTCGTCCCGGGACTGAGGTACGACAACCCCTCCGCCTACGCTTCCCAATCCAGCCCACGAATAAGTCTCCTTTATTTCTTAGGACAAAATACCCGCCTTCGGGCTTCCTATGGTCAGGCTTTTAGGCCTCCTACGGTGAATGAACTTTACTGGTATGAGGATTGGGGGTGGGGAATGGGTCTATTTGGAAATGAAAATCTTAAACCAGAAAAATCCAGAAGCTATGAGTTGGGATTGGAGCACAAATTTAGCCTGCCTCTCCTAGCCAGAATAAGTTGGTTTGATAGAAAAACTGATGGATTAATCAACTGGGTGGAGATTTCACCCTGGCACTGGCAGGCTACCAACATAGATAAAGCCCATAATCAGGGGATGGAATCGGAGCTGAGACTCCAGCTAACCCCGAGGCTATCTCTCGGAATAAATTATCTCTATCAACAGGCTAAGGATGAGGGTGAGGAGTATAAAGGAAATTATCTAGTATATGCACCTGAATACAAAATGGGCTTGAACCTGGGATATGAGACAGATTTTGGATTAGGCATCTACATAGAGACAGAGAAGATAAGTGAGCAATACACTAATAGAGAAAACACCCAGAAATTAAAGGGTTGTGCGCTCCTCAGCGCCAGGCTTTCTCAAAAGTTAACTGAGAAAGTCGAGGTCTTTGCCACGGGGGAGAACCTACTGGATGAGTCATACGAGATGTTCAGGGATTATCCCATGCCGGGCAGAAGGATCAATCTGGGGATGAAAATGAGCTTCTAGAATGAAAGTAAAAGAGGGGAAAGTGGAGGCTGGTAAAGAAAACAGGGTGGGTAAATTGAAAGTAGAGACATTTTCTCTCCTCATTTCCATACTCATTCATTTGGGACTTCTTATGGCCTCCTTTTCCCTTTCTCCTCCTGAGTCTACCAAATATATCAGAAGCATAAGAGTAGACTACATTATCTCTCTACCTAAAACAAGTCATCACCTGAGAGAATCACCAGGAAAATCCATTATCTCCTCCTTATCCCTTCCCTCCCAAAGAGAGAATACGGAGCTACTCAAGCCATTTTCGACTCTCACGAAAAAGCCATCCATTTCTTCCAATCTGAGGTCTCAAGAGAGAATTCTCTCCCCGGAGGGGACCTCCACTAGCCGGAAAAGAGAATCTCCATCCCTCTTTTCTCCCCCAATAAACGTGGGTGTGCCAATCCCGGAATCTAACTCTCTCAGAGAAGGAACATCCAAGATGGTCAGTAACATCCCGGAAGTGGATACTTCAATTGATAAAGCCACCATCTTTTCCTCTTTCTCACCCTTAACCCGGACGGAAAAATCTCCTCTCATCAGGAAAATTGATGGAAGCGGTTATTTTTTCAGAGAGGAAAGCTTGAGCCAAAAAAGACTGGCCGACCATAACGCAAGTCTAGCTACTAAGCCTGTGGCCTTAAACCAAACTCTAGCCCTAAGGCAAAGGGAGAAAACTCCAGCCTTTGTGGGTTCTTCTTCCTTTCAGGAAAAGAAATCAGAACCCCTGCCAGCTCCTCATTTACCTAATCCTTTATTATTAAAAATAAAAAAGCCGCCAGTCAAGACAGGCTTAGATCTTTTGAACCTTGAGGAAAAGATGCCAAAGCAGAATAAAATCCTATACCAAAGATCTGAGCTAATCTCCGTGGCTCAAGGCCATTCACCCAAGAAGCGAACAAAATGGACGCCTCTCTCTTCGATTCCATCTTTTACGCCGACCCCTTTGACTCCGATTTCTCTACCGGCAAGGAACTTTAACTACTTCCCCATGCGACAGAAGGAACTTTCACTTTTGCCTGCTGAAAAGAGTTCCCCTCACCCCGAGACAAGAATCACCGAAGAAGGCGGGTCACCCAAAATTATAATCTCAACTACCTCGCGAATTTTCCCTTATAAAAAAGCCACCTTAAGAGAACCAAATCCACTAGGGGGAATATCTCCCGGTGAAGCTAGGGAAAAGGTTAGGCCTGAAATTTTGCCCTCTTCCTTAGATCCGATTGTGCAGCCAGGGACTCGTGGTTATCCCCCCACCATAAACGAAACGAAATTCTCACCCCTGAGCATCGAGCCAGATTTTCGGCAAGAAGAGATTAGGGTTCTCAAAGGAGATACAGAACTCCTTACGGAGCTCCTTCAGCTAAGGGAATATGCAGAAAAGATTCGAGAGTTAATCAACGCCAACAAAAAATATCCACCGATTGCCAGGCAACGCGGATGGGAAGGAAGAATAAAGGTCAGATTCATGATTAATTCCAGCGGTAGAGTAACAAAAACTGAAGTTTTGTCACCATCTAGTTACGAAGTGCTCAATCGCGCCGCGGAAAAACTGATAAAAGATATCTCACCTTTTCCTTCTTTTC
Organism: bacterium; assembly: GCA_046760365.1. GTDB lineage: Bacteria > Aerophobota > Aerophobia > Aerophobales > AE-B3A > AE-B3B. Next base: position 8,298 of record JBHIEA010000031.1, on the reverse strand, counting down.
CCTCTTCCTGGCACAAAAATTCTCTCACTATAGAACTACAAATTGTTTACCAGCTAAAGGAATCCACTTGATTTTCCAGGAAAGTATTAGATTTATACACGTATCGAGGGACTTTCCCCAAAGGAGCCTTAGATCAGCCACCTTAACGAGTCAGCTTTGTAGGTTTTTTAGGGGGAGCAGCGAGCATAGCGAGCGTTGAGGGGGAATGTTTTCCCCCTCAAGAATAGTTGAGGAAGAAGAAAGACGTGTTGTCTGAGGAGCAGAGCGACGAGTTTCACGTCTTTCCCGAGACGAGAAGATGAGCAGAAACAATCCAAAGCTGATATACAGCGACGAAGGGGAAGAGTCCCGAGATATTTTTGACCAAGGAGGATGGAAATTGAAGAAAATAGCGGCGTTTTCATCTCTGATAGGCCTGGGGATAATCTTATTTTCTTCAGGATGGGCATATCTAGAACAAAACTCGGCACCTTACCTGAAGCTCGGGCTGGATTATTACCACCTGAAGGAATACGGCAAAGCTAAGCAGGCCTTTGAGCAAGCTGTCAAACTAGAGCCGGACAGCTTTGAAACCCACTACAATTTAGCTCTCACCGACCTCGAACTTAAGGAATACCAAGAGGCTACCCAGGAGCTTATGATCTGCCAAAAACTCAAGCCATCTTATCCAGGGATTCACTTGCTCCTGGGAAACCTATTTTCCTATCAACAACTACCTGAAAAAGCTATAACTGAATATGAGAAAGAAATAACCATTAATCCTTCCAGTGCTCTGGCCCGGTACAATTTGGGCCAAATCCTTTACTGGAAGGGAGAATACGAGAAAGCGGTAGAGAACTTTGAAAAAGCTACCGATCTTAACCCTGATTTAAAGAGAGGGTATACGAGTTTGGGAATGAGCTATTTTAAACTTCATCGTTGGGACAAGGCCTTAGAAGCACTTCAGAAAGCGCTCACCCAGGACCCTAAAGACGTAGATTCTCATCTTTATTTAGGAAGAGTCCATCTTGAACAGAAAAACTATGAGAAAGCAAAAAAGGAGTTCCAGATAGTGGTAGACTTGGAACCCAAAAATAGCTATGCCCATGCCTATCTGGCTAATATTCATATGAAAAAAGGGGAGTATCCCAAAGCAGAAGCCGAGCTGGAAATAGCAGTGCAAATAGAGCCGGATGAGCCTGTCTTTCATTATAATTTGGCTCACGCCTACGCTCAGCTACAAAAATACGCACAAGCAATTGAGGAGTTTCAAGAGGTCTTAAAACTGGAGCCTGTTTTTCAGGACACTTACTTTCGCCTGGGTAGTATTTTTTACAAGCAGGGTAAATACGAGCAAGCCATTGAGTGTTATCAGAAGGAAACCCAGCATCACCCAGACCATCCAGATGCCTATTTCAATTTAGGCCTTATCTTTCTGGAACAGAAAAAGTATGATCTTGCTGAACAAAACTTGAGGAAGGTAACACAGATTAACCCGCAGGATCCTCAGGCCCATGAGGTGCTAGGAGACCTGTATTTTGAGAAAGGGATGTATTCACAGGCAGCAGAGGAACACGAAAAAGCTGCCCAGATAAAAGCTCGGGGTTCTCAACCCCCAGAATAAGTTTTATTAACTATACTTTATTTTTCTTTACCCACCGGGCATATTCGCGCATACCTTCCTCTACCGTATATTGGGGAGAAAATCCCAGCTCCTCTTTGGCAAGAGAAATATCCAAAGTCTCTCCTCGAGGAAAGAGTTTGCCGGGTCCTATCTGCACCTGAGTGGGTTTATCACTATACTTTTGAGCCAAGCTTATCATCTCAAGGAAAGAAATCGGCCGCTCAGAAGAGATATTTATCGATTTGTGCTGGAGACTCCGAGACTTATAGAGAAGATAAGTCCCATAGGCCGCATCTTTAACGTAAGTAAACCCCAGTTTCTGATCGGCACCTTTCTCCAGTTTTAGATTAGGAAGGCCCTCGAGAGGTCCCAAAAGGGTTTTAAACAGCTGAGTTTGCTGGGAAGGAAGCCTTCCCGGACCAAAGAAAAAGTAAAGACGAGCACTCCGAAAATCCAGACCAAAGTGATTCTCATATTGCTGACCAATGAGCTCTGCCGCCGCCTTGCTGGCACCATATAGGTCGCTAGGGTGAAGAGAATGGGTAAGCTCGGAAGGGTTGTCTCTTACCTTTCCGTACACTGCTCCTGAGCTAGCAAAGACAAATTTCTTAATTTTAAAGAGTCTGGCCAGCTCCAGCATATTGATAGTCCCGGTCAGATTTACGGCGAGACCCTGATGAGGATTTCCCCAAAGAGCAGGGTCGGCGGTTACGGCTACCGTATGGATGATTCCCTCAATTTTCTCCTGATACCGAATAAATACTTCCGTAAGTTTGGCGAAATCGAGCACACTTGCGCAGATAAATCTAATCTTGTCTTTTACTTTCTTGAGATAATCAAGGTTCTTATCTACCACATCGAGCACTATAACCTCTTTTCCTTCCTCGGCAAATCGGTAGCTAAGCCAAGACCCTAACTGTCCATAACCTCCAGTGATAAAAACAGCCATTGAATTACTCCTTTGAAGCTATCAAGGAATGAGAAGTATCTTGCATCCTTCGCCCGAAATTGCTATATCGAAGGCCTTCTCGAACTCCTCCAACGAAAACTTATGAGTAACTATAGGATCTGGATTAAGTCTTCCTGAGGAAAGAAGACCCTCGGCTATTTCCCAGGTTCTCCATATTTCCCTTCCAAACAGTCCCCTGATCCTGGCTTCCTTGAAGATAATCTGAGGAGATCCATCGACCCTTAAAAGCTCCTCAGGATGACCTATCATAAATAACTTCCCGCCAATTCTAAGGTAATTAAATGCTTCCTCTAAGGCTTCAGCATCACCCGAGGCCTCGATTATCACCCCTGCTCCGTTTCCCTCGGTCAAAGATAAAACTTTATCCACCAGAGATTCTTTTTGAGGATTAACCAGATGGGTTGCTCCCATTCTGCTAGCTATATTTAGTCTTTTCTCGTTAATATCAGCCACGATAATCTTTTCGGCTCCTTCTATCCTCGAAATTCCTACGGCAAATTGCCCGATAGGGCCACATCCTATTATCACTATAGAATCTCCCTCCACTTCTCCTTCGTGTACAGCCCTCAAAGGGATCCCCATTGGTTCAAGAAGACATCCCTTCTCAAAAGATAGGTCCTCAGGTAGCTTCCTGGTGGAGACCTCAGGTATTATAGAATATTCAGCAAAACAACCATTCACAGTATGGCCAAAAAGTTCCATATTCTGGCAGGTGTGGGGGCGGTTATTTAAGCATTGCCAGCATTTTCCACAGGGAATATGAGTCTCTGCCGCAACCTTATCTCCTGGTTTAACCGCCTTAACATCTTTACCTACTTTTACTACTACCCCTGAGCACTCATGACCGGGGACAAAGGGTAAAGATTTCACCAGGCTCCTAATTTTTGAGGTCCATTTATATAATTTCAAATCCGAACCACATATAGCAGCAGCTTTTACTTTAATCAGAACCTCCTTGGTCTTGGGCTCAGGTACCGGTATCTCCTCAAAATCAAAACCTACCGCCTCTTTCGTTTTTAAAATTGCCTTCAACCATTTTTCTCCTTTGGCTTTTTAGCTTAAAGTTAGTCTCTCTCTCATTATTTTTCAATCATCAGAATTTCAAAAATCTCGGAGTTGTGTCATAATAAGTGATTTTTCTAAAAGAGTCAATTTGACAGGTTCACTAAATTGTAATAAACTTAAGTATCCAGATTGAGCTAGCATAAAGGGAAAGCCCGAGGAGGTAGGCTAAAATGCCTTTGTATCGATATAAATGCGCTGGTTGCGGTGAAGAGTTCACCCGCTTAGTAAATCTGGGCCAGGAAAACGGACTTAAATGCGAAAAATGCGGTGGCTCCCGATTAGAAAAACTTCTCCCCCGATTCATCAGCGGGAGAACCAAAGAAGGTCCAGTAGCTGGAGCGAGTAGCTGTGCCACCTGCCGAGCACCAAGCTGTGCTCCCTGCAATAGATAAATAAGGAATCCGCCGGCTTTGGAGGCTAACAGCAGTCAGAGCAAACCAAAGCCAATTAAAAGATAGAAACATCAATTTTTGATCTTGCTCACCAAGTCCTTCTAAAATGGATAATAGGAGTGAGGTATGGATTTATGGACTGAAAGATTCAGCGAGAAGACCGATGAGTTGGTGAAGGATTTCACCTCCTCTATTGACATAGACAAGAAACTCTACCGCCACGATATAGTGGGGAGCATTGCCCATGTCAAAATGCTCTCCAAGGTGAGGATTATCAAGCCCAAGGAGGCTCGAAAGATCATTCTGGCCCTGGAAGAAATAAAAGAAGACCTGGATAAGGGAAAGCTTGACTTCACCGGAAAAGAGGACATTCATATGGCTATTGAGGAAGAGCTAATCAGAAGAGCCGGAGACCCTGGCAAAAAGCTTCACACAGCAAGATCCAGAAATGACCAGATAGCCCTGGATGAAAGACTCTTCTTAAGAGAGGAAATAAGCGAAATCCTCAGCCTTATAGCTAAGTTTCAAAAGGTGATCCTTGAGTTTGCCGAAAAAAATAGGCAGGCTATCCTGCCCGGCTATACACACCTACAATATGCTCAGCCAGTTTTTTTCTCTCATCACCTTTTGGCATATTTTTGGATGCTGCAGAGGGATAAACTGCGATTACGAGACTGCTATGAGAGAGTTAATGTTCTGCCCCTGGGGGCAGGGGCTCTGGCGGGAACTTCTTTACCCATTGATAGAGCCTATGTGGCCAGGAGGTTAAATTTTCCCCTCATTACCGAGAATAGTATGGACACCGTGAGTGACCGTGATTATGTCATTGAATTTTTATGCTGTGCGGCCCTTCTAATGATGCATCTTTCCCGCCTCTCAGAGGATCTCATCCTCTGGTCATCTCCTGCCTTTTCCTTTATTGAAATAAGTGACGCCTTTACCACCGGATCCAGCCTCATGCCCCAGAAAAAAAATCCTGATGTGGCCGAACTCACCCGGGCAAAAACGGCCAGAGTTTATGGAGATCTTTTCTCCCTTCTGGCCACCATGAAGGCTCTCCCCCTCTCCTACAATCGAGACCTACAAGAAGACAAATCTTCTTTGTCTGAGGCGGTGAAGATTCTCAAGCAATGTTTAAAACTTTACCCCCGGATGATGGGTAAGATAAAGCTAAACTGTGAGGCCATGAGAAAGCAGGCCCAACGCGGCTTTTTCGCTGCTACAGACCTGGCTGACTATCTGGTAGAGAAAGGTGTTCCCTTTAGAGAAGCTCACCGAATGGTCGGTAAATTAGTTAAGCACTGTTTAAAGGAGCGCAAGGGTTTTGAGGATCTGACTTTGGAGGATTATCAGAGATTTTCTCCCCTTTTTGAGGCCGATGTTTTCCAGAGGATAAAACTGGAAGAATCTGTTTTTAATAAAGAATCAAGCGGGGGTACCGGAAAAAAGTCCCTGGCCAGACAGATAAAACTGGCCCAGGAGAAACTCACGGAAGGAGAAAGCTCCCTTGCCAGCTAATAGAAAAAGCTATTTTCACTATAAGGCTGGAGAGCTTTTCTGCGAAGAGGTACCACTTGGTCAGGTGGCTGAAAAGGTGGGAACCCCCCTTTATCTTTACAGCTATAATAGCTTAATTAGCGGTTATAGGCAGGTTTCCCATGCCTTCAGTAAGCTCTCCCCCTTAATTTGTTACTCCCTCAAGGCCAATGCCAATCTTACCCTTTGCCGGATTCTGGCTACCGAAGGTGCCGGAGCAGACATTCTCTCAGGAGGAGAGCTATACAAAGCCCTTGAGGCTGGATTCTCTCCCCAAAAGATAGTTTTCGCTGGACCCGGAAAAAATGAAGAGGAGATAGAGTACGCCTTAAGAGAGAATATCTTTATCTTTAACGTGGAGTCACCAGGAGAGCTGAGACTGATAGGGAAGGTCAGCCAAAGATTAAATCAGACTGCCAGAGTATCCTTGCGGATAAATCCCGATGTGGATCCTAAAACTCACCACTACATCACCACCGGTAAAAGGGAAAATAAGTTCGGTCTTGACTTTGATGAGGCAAAGAAACTATACCCCCAGATCAAAAAATCTTCCTTCTTAGAGCCGGTAGGGATTCATTTTCATCTCGGCTCCCAGATAACCAGCCTTCACCCTTATCTTAGGGCTCTGGAAAAGATCCTGGAATTTATTAAACTCCTTAAGAAAAAGGGGCTAAACCTAAAATATCTCGATATGGGAGGGGGATTTGGCATCAGCTATGAGAAAGGAAAGCCTCCTTTAAACATTAAGGATCTAGCAGAAAAAATCTACTCCCTAATCAACAGCATCGGGGCAAAATTAATCCTTGAACCAGGAAGATTCCTGGTGGGACCATCCGGGGTTTTAATCACTCAGGTACTTTATAAAAAGAACAGAGGGAAAAAGAGATTTATCATTGTGGATGCGGGGATGAACGATCTCATTAGACCATCCCTTTACGGAGCCTACCACCAGATAAAGAAACTAAAAGAACCTGAGAAAGCATATTCCCCTGAAGTGGCAGATGTAGTAGGTCCGGTCTGTGAGTCGGCAGATTTTTTTGCTCAGGGAAGAGAACTTCCCCCAATCAGGCAAGGAGAGTATCTAGCCATCATGGATACCGGAGCCTATAGCTTTAGCATGAGCTTTACTTACAATGCTCGACCCCGACCAGCAGAAGTATTGGTAAAGGAGGATCACTGGTGGGTAATTCGACGACGAGAAACTTATAAGGATCTGGTTAAGGAGGAGTCCATTCCTCAAGGATTGTTCTTTCCCGTTCAAGACTCTTACCTGAGTTCTAAGTCTTGCTCAATGAGCTCCCTGGAAGAGAAAAAAACTCCTCTTACTCCCATCCCTTTCACCAAGCTCCAGGCAAGTGGCAATGACTTCATTGTCATTGATAACCGGGGTCAGTTTATCAAGAATAGATCCCAATTTGCCAGAAGATCATGTCCTAGAAAAACCGGCATCGGGGCAGATGGAGTTTTGCTTCTGGAAAAATCTCGGATGGCTGATTTTAAAATGCGCATCTTTAATCCTGACGGCAGCGAGCCGGAAATGTGTGGAAATGGAGCCCGATGTATAGCTAAATTTGCCCACCTTAAGAAAATTGTAGGAGAAAAATGCTCTTTTGAGACCTTATCGGGAAAGATTTTCTCCCAGGTAAAAAAGAATCAGGTCCGCATAAGAATGAAAGACCCTTCCATTTCTCATTTGAACTTGGAGATAAACCTGGGGGATAGATCCTACATAGGCCATTTTCTCGATACAGGAGTACCTCACTTTGTTCTCTTTGTCCCAGGGGTAGAAAAGATTGATCTTCCCAGCCTAGGACCCAGGATAAGACACCATAGAAAGTTTCAGCCAAGGGGTAGCAATGTTGACTTTGCAGAAATAGAGGATGAGACGGTGAGAATGAGAACCTACGAAAGAGGAGTGGAGGCAGAGACTCTAAGTTGCGGTACCGGAGCAGTGGCTACGGCTATAGCGGCGAATCTAGTCTACTCACTTAGTTCTCCGGTGAAGGTAAAAACTCCCGGGGGGGATCTGAAAATCTATTTTCAAAAATCAGGCGCCCATAACTTTACCGAGGTTTTCCTGGAAGGTGAGGCAGAAGTAGTATATGAGGGAAAATGGGAAGGGGAGGTTAGGCAATGTTCAAAGGATGTTACGTAGCCATAGTTACCCCTTTCAAAGGGGGAGAGGTGGATGAGGATAGTTTCCGCAAGCTCATCAGGTTTTGTTTAGAAAAGGGAGTGAATGGGATAGTTCCCTGTGGAACCACGGGAGAGTCACCTACTCTATCCTTTGACGAACACAAACGAGTGATAGAGATAACGGTAAAGGAGGTCAATCGCCAAGTTCCCGTAATCGCCGGGACTGGTTCCAACAGCACTCGTGAGGCCGAGGAGTTGACTCAATTTGCCCGAGAAGCCGGCGCAGATGCTGCCCTGGTAATCACTCCCTATTACAACAGACCCACTCCTAAGGGCCTGGAAGCTCATTACCGGAAATTAGAGGCCGTTGGCCTTCCTCTTATCATCTACAATGTTCCCTCACGCACTGGAGTCAACATTGGTGCAGCATTGGTGGCTAAATTAAGTAGACTCAGCCACATAATGGGCATTAAAGAGGCAAGTGGTAATATGGACCAGGTATCCAGTATCGTCTCCTTATCCGACCCCGGCTTTTCTGTCCTTTCTGGAAATGACTCTCATACTCTGCCCATCCTATCCCTCGGTGGAGTGGGGGT
>JBHIEA010000030.1:0-13777 GCA_046760365.1 bacterium | reverse complement strand
TCCCAGACCTGATAACAAAAACTTACCTAGCAGGCTTTCCATTACCTCACCTCCTCCATCTTTTTAGAATTTTCAAAATCTTCGGATTTTCTCAGATCTTCTCCATTATACAAAAAGTTCGCCAAAGGTCAAAGTTGATGGGTTAATCTCTGGCCTTTGATAGCACCAGGAAAGTATGACTATTCAGGAGATTTATACGTGCATCGAGGGACTTTCCCCGACCGGAGGTGGCGCAGCCAGGAGCCTTATATCAGCTACCTTAACGAGTCAGCTATGCAGGTTTTGAATTGAGGGGGAGCAGCGAGCAGACGGGCAGAGTGCGTTCACTTGACAAAGACCATCAAAGTAAGATATAATGAGACCAAAGGCAAGCGAAATGTACGCCAGTATATTCCTGGGTGTGAGAATGGTTAGAAAAGTGGGGATGGGACTAATAATTTTTTATCAACTGGGCATCTCTCCATTTCTTCCTCCCTCCTGCAGGTTTTATCCTACCTGCTCAGATTATTGCCGGAAGGCTATAGAAAAATATGGTTTATTGAAGGGGGGCTGGCTGGGGATAAAGAGGCTCACAAGGTGCCATCCTTTCAACCCGGGAGGCTATGATCCCGTAAAATAACAGGGACAATTTATGGAGAAAAACATCATTCTGGCTATAGTTTTATCGGTGATTATACTGGTAGTATGGACTTTCATGTTTCGCCCTCAAATTACTCCCCAGAAGGAAGTAGAAAAACCCTCGCCAACTCAAGAGGAACCAGTTCCTCCTCCCAAAATTCCACCCCTCCCGGAAGTAGCTGAGGAGTTAGTTCTAGAAAATGATTATTTAAAAGTTACTTTTCTCTCCAGAGGAGCCAAGATCAAGTCCTGGTATCTAAAGAGATCTAAGAAAGAGGTAATAGCCCATGAGGGATTTGGCTTGGGTCTAAATCTATTCTTACCAGGGGGAATGGAAATAGACCTAAATACCCAGGACTTTCAATACACTTGGGATGAGACCACGAAAAAAGCTGTCTTTGAGTGGCAGAATCCGGAAAGAGGATTTAAGATAGTTAAAACCTTTGAACTTTCCCGAGAAGGAGAATATGGACTGTGCAGCATTGAAACCGAAGACCTTCCTTTGGGCAGCGAATACCACCTGACCTGGTCAAAGGGTATCGGTACCAAGGGCAACAATATAGAACAATTTGCCTTTTTTAAAGGGGAGCTTCAAGAAGAATTCAAGCAGGGAACCAGTCCGGATTATGGGCGAGGAATAAAATGGATGGGGCTGCGGCAAAAAAAAGGTCCAATAGTGATACTTGCTTCTCTAAATCAACCTCTGGGAGGAATGTTTAAAGACAATTATTGGGGGTTCAGGGATGAGCGACGTCAGAGCAGATGGATAGTCTATGCCGGTCCACAAAAGGTCTTCATAGTCCGATTAGCCAACCAGGCAATAAAAAAGTTAACCGGACAAGACTATCAGCTATCTTCTGCAGCTAAAGTCGGCACCTGGGGCCGTCTTTCTGTGGGACTAGGAAACATTCTTCTCTTTTTTTATAGCTTCACTCACAGCTATGGATTAGCCATCGTTCTTTTGACTCTCCTTATTTATGGAGTTTTGTCTCCTCTAACTTTCAAACAGTTTGAATCCATGCAGAGAATGCAGGTTGTGCAGCCTGAATTAAAGGCCATTCAAAAAAAATTCAAGAGCGACCCCAAACGGCTGCAGATAGAAATGATGAAGGTGTATAAAAAGCACAAAATTAATCCTATGGCTGGATGCCTTCCTATGGTAGTTCAGCTACCCATTATCTTTATCCTCTACCGGGTCCTTCTTGATTTCCGTTTTACCGAAAATCCCTCCTTTTTGTGGATAAAAGACCTGGGTAAGCCCGATATTCCTCTCCTTCTGGTGCTCGGAGGAACCATGTTTCTCCAACAGAAAGTCTCGCAGAAAGCCCAATCGGCTGCTCAACAGGAAGGATTGGCTAAAATGATGCAATTTTTCCCCATCTTCATCATAGTTATGTTATGGTCGCTTCCTTCAGGGGTAATGCTCTACTGGTTTACTTCTAGCCTCATCTCCATGGTTCAGCAGTTTTTTATTACCAGAAGGCGAGTCGTGCCCGGGCCAGTCAAGACGCGAAAATGAGTCTGGAAGATACCATTGCCGCCCTTTCCACCCCTGTAGGAGAATCCGGCATCGGGATTGTGCGGATAAGTGGGAGGAGATCTTTTTCCATAGCCAAGAAGATATTCCGATCTCCCCAAGGAAAGAAGATTGACTGGACCTCCTCTTTTAGAACCCACTATGGATGGATAGTTGACCCTGATACTGGAAAATCTGTAGATGAGGTACTTCTTACCTTAATGCGAGCTCCCAAAACCTATACCCGAGAAGACATAGTAGAAATTAACTGTCATGGGGGCCCGATTGCTTTAAGGAAAACTCTTGAACTTACCCTAAAATCTGAGGCTCGTCTGGCTGAACCTGGTGAATTCACCAAAAGAGCTTTCTTGAAAGGAAGAATTGATCTTTCTCAGGCAGAGAGTGTATTAGACATCGTTCAGGCAAAGACAGAGAAAGATTTAGAGATAGCCGTGGATCAGCTGAAGGGAGACCTATCCAGCAAGATCAATGGAATTAAGAAAGAGATGGTTGATCTTCTCTCATATTTGGAGGCAGAGATAGACTTTGGCCATGAGGATATTGCTCCGCTATCGAAAAAAGAAAAACACCACCGGCTCAAGCAGATTCTTATGATGATAGATTCTCTATTAGAAATGGGTAAGACAAGCAGAATCTACCGAGAGGGTTTAAAAGCGGTGATTATAGGAAAACCAAACGTTGGTAAATCAAGTCTTTTGAACACTCTTCTTCAGAAGGAAAGAGCCATCGTTAGCCGGTCTCCTGGAACCACCCGTGATACCATAGAAGAGATGGTCCTCATCAAAGGATTTCCTTTGTGGATAATTGACACAGCAGGACTCAGAGAAGTTGAAAGCTACGTTGAAAAGGAAGCGGTGACAAGAACTCGGGACAAAATTGAGCAGGCCAATATAATATTGTTAATGGTGGATGGGAGTCGTCCTCTGGCTCAAGAAGATGAGTCTATTTTTGAAAGAGTTGAAAAGAAGAAAACATTAGTGGTTATAAATAAGATAGATCTACCCCAGAAAGTTGACAGAGAAAGAATGAGATGTTTTTTTCCTGGTGTGCGAATGGTGGAGATTTCGGCAACTCAAGAGATTAATCTGGCCGAGCTCAAACAAGAAATAGCTCGCTTTGCCTTAAAAGAAGCTACTCTTCCTATTTCTAACCCCCTTATCATAAACTTAAGGCAACAATCTGCTCTTGAACTCACGAAACAACATGTCAATAAAGCACTTGGCAGTTTAAGGGAAGAGTCTTCGGAGGAATTAATAGCCTTTGAGGTAAAAGAGGGGATCTCCCGGCTGGGAGAGATTACCGGAGAAGTGGTGGCCGAGGAGATCCTGGATCAAATCTTCTCTCATTTTTGCATCGGGAAATAGTAGCTCACTCCTTCAGGAAATTATCTTCATTATGGTACCAATTAATGTTAGCGCCTGGATTAGATATGAAGAGGGGAGGAAAAAATGAACATTATAGAAAGGGTAAAAGCAGTTCTTTTAAGGCCTAAGGAAACCTTCGAGCTAATAAAGACCGAATCGGCTACCAGCCAGGGCCTTATCCTCAATTATCTAGCCATATTGGCAATAATTCCTGCAGTGGCTTCAATAATTGGGATGAGTGCGGTGGGAATCTCTGTTCCTTTTATGAGAGTATTTCGCTTTCCCCTGTTGAATTCGGCGTCAAGAGCCATAGTTCAATATGTCTTAACTCTGGTGGGAGTTTATGTTCTGGGATTAATAATAAATGCTCTGGCTCCTACTTTCTCAGGGGCAAAGAATAATATCCAGGCACTAAAGATAGCTGTTTACTGTGCCACTCCCACCCTGGTGGCTGGCATCCTGTACATTGTTCCGGCATTAGGCGTTTTGGTGATAATAGCAGGACTCTATGGGCTTTATCTTCTCTATTTAGCAATCCCCATTATGATGGAATGCCCCCGGGAGAAGGCTTTGGTCTATACCATAGCAGTAATCGTAGCCAATATCGTCATATCCGTAATGATTGGTGCCATCGCCGGAGCTGCTACCGCCACCAGGTTTGGATTCAGACTCCTCTGATGAGTAGCTCCAAACCTAAATTAAGAGACTCGTTTTCTTTTTTTTCTTCGCCTAGCTTTAATGATCTTACTTGATTTGTTGCGGTAGCCTACCCTCTTTCGCTTAGACAAGTGTCTCCTTCCGTACTGAGCCATTATCTTCACTCCCTCATTTTTACTCGCGAGAAGATTTGTTGGCATTTATTTTATAATTAATCTCTGTAATAAAAATAAGTCGGTTTAATAGATTTCCAGCTATAATCTTGAGAGTACCAGGAAAGAAGCATTGTAATAATTTCGAGCAATGAGTCAAACAAGCGTCAAGACACCAGATTTAACCGGGGCCTCTTGACTTTTTCAAAAATTTATTTATAGTATGTGACGATTTAGTCGCTTGTGACTAAATCGTCCACAATTGGAAAAGGCAGCCTCACTGAGCAATGGAGGACATGGGTCAAAAAATGACAGAGGTCTTAAGTCGAAGTAAGAGAAGAAAAATCAAGACTTTTAATAGAATTATAAATGCTTCTTACAAAATCTTTCCCAACAAAGGCCTCTTCAGGGCTACCCTTGATGAGATTTCCGAGGAAGCTGATGTGGGGAAGGGAACCATTTATCGCCATTTTAGAAATAAGATGCATCTTATAGCCCATTTAACTAAAAAAGGCATCGACGATTTGCTGAGTTATTGCAAAACAGAGATAGCTGAAATACAGGATCCTAAAGAAATAATCAAGAAACTCATAGAGGCTCATTTTGCTTTTTTTGAGAGGAGAATGGCTCTTTTCAAGATTCTTTTTTTTATAAGGGGGGCGCTCCAACAAGATTTTGAGAACCGTTATATAAAAGAGATGCAGAGTCGTTACAAAAAGTATATAAGCTTTCTGGCTGACAATTTAGATTATGGGATTAAGGCCGGAGTTTTTCGGCCGTTTAATATAATGAATCAAGCTTATATTTTAGTGGGTATCGTTAATGGTTTTATTTCGCAATGGATAATTGATGAAAGAAAAGGAACTTTTGTGGAGAAAGCAGGAGTTGTTGCGGAAACCTTTTTGCATGGTATTGTATCCAATGAGCAAAAGGACAGGCAACGCAACAAAGGATCCTGCAAGATAACACAGCGTCATAAAGATTTCCAGGGACGGGGTGAGTTAAGCATGGCAAAGAAAGAGGAAAAGAGCAAAAAGGGAAAGAAAGGCTGCGGGAAGTAGCGCACTCTAAAATTCCAGTTTTAACATGTTAGTCTCCTACTAGGGTTGGAGGATTAGCTAAAATAAAGAATTATTTTGCAGGGCGAGTCCAAAGACTCGTCCTTGTTGTTACATTGGCGGAAAAGGTAATGTTAAAAGCAAAGGCCGTTGAAAAAGATTATCAGGAATTAGTAGAGCGCTGGCCCAGCAGGCGGAACCTTCCGCAGGAAAGTTATGAGAGTAGGACTTCTTACTTCTGAAAAAATCGAATCACCCCAATCGCTTCTTGGATCTTTAAATAATTACCTTCTAAGCAAGGGTATAAGTTCTCAAATAATTAGTCCTTGGGTAATTAATCCTGATATTTCCTCGTTAAGGAACTACGATGTTGTCATAGTAAAGATTCGTGAGCGCGAGTATCTCTGGTTAGCCCAATACCTTGAGGAGATGGGAATTAAGGTGATAAACTCCTACAAGGCTTTATCTCTGAGTAGTAATAAGTTAATTTCCGATGAAATAATGAAACAATCGAGTTTGAAGGTACCGAGGACAGTGTTTGCCTTAAAAGAAAAAATCTTAGAAAATGTGGATGGTTCTATGTTTCCTGCCTTGGTGAAGCCTTTGTATGGGCGTTCAAAGGGAATAATATATGTAAAATCAGCAGAGAATCTAAAGAATTTGCGAAAAAAGTGGGTATATCTACAAAAGTTTATTCCCAATAATGACGGCGTAGCCAGGATATACAGGATAGGAAAGGTCGTTGAGAGTTTTTTCCATCCCAATGAGGGCAAGGCACGGGAGGTATTCCTCCCGGATGAGATAATGAAAGGGGCTTTACGCTGCTTTGACAGGATGGAAATGGAGATAGGAGGAATGGATTTGATAGAAGGTGAAGATGGTTATTATGCCCTTGAAGTAAATGACTTTCCGGCAGGGGTAAAGCGCATAAAGAACTGGTTAGGACTAATAACTGATTATTTAGTTGAGGCCCTACATAGATCCAGAGAAAATAAAGCCCTATGATCTCAAAGAACGAATGGAATTTACTTAAAAAAACTCATCAACATAAAGAAACAGCATTTGTTTCCGCCTATATCAATAGTCCTTGTTATCACCTAATTACCTGGTTTCTCATTGCCAAAAATATCACTCCCAATCAGGTAAGCATTTCCACTATTTTTTTAGCAATTGGAGCTAGCTTTGCTTATATTTATGGAAATTTTATCGCCGGAGGCATATTAGTCCAGCTCATCAATATTGTGGATGGTGTTGACGGAGAAATTGCCAGGATTAAACATATCGGTTCTCCTTACGGAGAAATTATTGACTCTCTCTCAGATCGGGTAGTGGAAATAGTTTTATGCCTAGCTATAGGATACGGCGTCTGGCATACCGAAGGATCAGCTTTAGGATGGGTATCTAGCCTAATTGGGATAATAGGCTTTTTAGGGGGTAACTATCTTACTGAGCTGGCAGGAGCCAGAGTAGGAAGGGAAGTTCTGAAAAAATCCTGGAAAGACTTAAAAAAACTTATAAAATTTAGATTAAACCACAGAAGCAATCAATTATTTATTATTTTTGTATTATCTTTGTTGGGATCACCGGAATTAGCGCTTCTCATAATAGGTGCAATATCAGTTTTTTATTCAGCCCTAAGATTTTACCGAATGCTGCCACACCTTAAAAACTTTCCTGTAATGGGTATTAGACATACATGAGAATATGTATGTTGCCTTGCTATTTTTATCCAGTGATAGGCGGAGCCGAGACTCATGTATTTCATTTATCAAAAAACTTAGTGGAGAGAGGACACCAGGTCTTTGTGTTAACTTCGGATTGCATGCCTACAAATAATTGTCACCCATTAACAAACCGAGAGGAGATTAATGGGATACGTATTCAAAGGTTTAAAACTTTTGACCTTGGGGCAGGGCTTCGCATCTGGCGAGGCTTAGCAGGCGAAATTCTTCAACTTCAGCCAGACGTAATTCACGCTCATAGCATTGGCTTTCCTCATAGTGATATATGCGCTTTGCTCAGCAGAATAAGGAGAATTCCCAGTATTGTCACCACACACGGGGCCCTGGGGATCGGTGATCCGGCTCATAAAGAGAATGTGAGGAGAAGGATCTGGGCAAGTATTGTGACAAGATGGACTTTAAGGTTTTTTGACAGGATTATCCTAATTTCTCCTGCGGAGAAGCCATGGGTAGTTAAAAGAGTTCCTGTGGAAAGGATTTGTGTTATTCCCAACGGAGTGCCGGGAGAAATTTTTGATAATAATATTGACCCGGTGTCCTTCAGGAAAAAATACGGATTGGAAGACATCCCGGTAATTCTATATCTCGGCAGGGTGATTGGGAAAAAAGGCGTGGACCACCTATTAATGGCAACACCGTTAATTCTTAAAAAACACAAGGTAAAGATTCTCATCGCCGGGCCAGATGGAGGTAAAAAGAGGATGCTCATGGAGTTATCCCA
This sequence comes from bacterium, assembly GCA_046760365.1. Taxonomy (GTDB): domain Bacteria; phylum Aerophobota; class Aerophobia; order Aerophobales; family AE-B3A; genus AE-B3B. Next base: position 5,928 of record JBHIEA010000030.1, on the reverse strand, counting down.
AAATCTCTGCCTGGACAAAGATGTTATTTTTACTGGAGAGCTCTCTGAAGAAGACAAACTAAAGGCTATAGCCTGTAGCGATGTGCTGGTCTTACCCAGCAAAAAAGAAGCACAGGGAATAGTCCTCTTAGAGGCGCAGGCGATGGGAAAACCAGTTATAGCTACAAGACAGGGGGGAATTCCCTATTTTATTAAAGATGGCGAAAATGGGATTTTGATTGACTATGGCAGGCCGGACCAGATTGCTAATGCAGTAGAAAAATTATTATCTGACAGGGAGTTTCGGGGAAAAATAGGCAAAAAGGGGAAGGAGACAGCCCGGATGCTTAACTGGGATGTAATTACCCAAAAAATTTTAGATGTTTATGAGTCAATCATCGAGGAATGTAAGAACAAATTTTTGTTGGCGAAAGTAGGATCCATCACCTAAGAGTGTATTTACGGATATTCATTACATAATGGCTGTTTTAGGAGGGGAACTCACTGTGTGTTAAGTCATTTAACTAGAGTTCTCCAAATTGCCAGATCTTCGAACATCGAACTTTTTAAGACAAGTAAACATACACTCCCACATAGAAAAAGTCATAAATAGCTTAATGATCTTTTAGTGGGATGATTAAGTTTGGATTGAGAATTATAAATTAAATTTTTGATAAGAAAGGGGAGAAGAGAAATGAGAACTTATCAGAAAGTATTATGGGTGGTGGGTATGGAAGGTATGAAGATAAAAATAAAGCCAGCAAAAGAAGGGGTGGCATCCTATGTAGCCTTATCAGCCCAGGGTGAGGCAGAGGGAGGGATTCCTCGGCTGGTAAACGATTTTCAAGAGATGGTCAAAAAATATCTTGTGGAACAGGTGAGAACTCCCAATGCGGAAAAGGTAGAGGTAAAAGTAACAAAGATATTTTAAAAAAGGGGAAAAAATTGCTGTGACAGCTTTTGTTATTGCCTTAATTGCTCTGGGACTAGTATTTATGATTTTCTTGGTATGCCAAAAGTTAAGATTGTTTCTGAAGAGAAGGAGAAAAAGTAGCTAACTTTCGTTGCTAAAGCCTTGGAGTATTAGGTTTGTTGACGAAGGCAAAAGGGGAGACAAACTATTGATTGGCTTAAAATCTTGCGTCTATGAGGCTCTTACGGCGTTGTTTGAAAAAGAAACCAGGACAGCTTTAACTCTATTTTACAAATAAGCCAATTTTAGGCTGAATAAGAGGCAAGGAGGAGAAAATGAGTTTTAAGGGAGTGTTGATTGTTATTGGAATAGTAGTTTTGGGTGTTCTTATTACCTTCGGATTTGAGGAAACCAGATTTAGAGTTATGAACAGAGCTCTCCTAACCGAGGTCAAAGCCCTTCGGGGAAAAAACCAGGACCTACTGGTCAAAAATAATGGTCTTTCCGAACAGATGAAGACTTTAAGAATTCAACTAGAGGTAAAAGAGCACGAATACGAGGAGAAAATCACTCAATTAGAAGAAGAAGTGAAAGGACTTGAGGCACCTAGTCAAAACGCAGCACCTCGCACAGTGGAGGTTAGAATCCTCCAGGAAAAAAACCACCTTCTCCAGGCCAAAAACGATAACCTTACCAAACAGATAGAGACTTTGAAAGCTCAGCTCGAAGCAAAGATACACCAAAGCGAAAAAGAGAAAAGGGCCCTTGAGAAAAAAATCAGCCAATTGAAGGGTTTAATAAATAAAGCTCGAACTATTTTAGCGCCGGGAGAGTAGCTTTAGTGAACTTGTTCTTTCTTCAGGTATTGTGCGATATTGTCGCCTATACTCCAAAATTGAAAGAATATTCGACTGTGTCGGATATTAACAAGTTGGACCCAATTTTGTCATAAGGAGGATAAAAGCATGAAGGGAAAATCATCTAAATCCGAACCTCCGCAAAGGAGAAGAGCCACCATGGGAGGCAACAAATCCCTTGGGCCTGTAATCAACTTAGAGGAGCATGTAGAACCCGATTGGTGGCGACGCATATTCAATTCAATCTACTTAAGAACAGATGCAGATGTGGTGAATGATCAGGACATCACCAGGAAGGAAGTTGATTTATTTTCAGAAATTCTCAGGCTCTCCCCCGAGGATAAAATTCTGGATCTATGTTGTGGACAAGGACGGCATTCCCTTCAACTAGCAAGGTGGGGGTTTCCAAATGTTGAGGGCTTGGATCGCTCGCACTACCTGATTCAACAAGCCAAAACACAGGTGAAAAAAGAAGGGCTAAATGTTAGATTTAGAGAAGGGGATGCCCGGAAGCTCTCGTACTTACCCGATAGCTTTGATGTGGTGATGATACTGGGGAACAGTTTTGGCTATTTTGAAACAATTCAGGACGACCTGAGAGTTCTAAAAGAGGTTTCCAGAGTTCTCAAGCCCTGAGGAAGACTCCTCATCGATGTTGCTGATGGGACATACTTGCAGGAACACTTTCAACCCAGATCCTGGGAATGGATAGACCAAAAGCGCTTTGTCTGTCGGGAGCGTTCTCTATCATTGGACAAACAGCGTCTAATCTCACGAGAAGGGGTTACCCATGTGGAAAAAGGGATTATTGCGGATCAATTTTATGCTGAGAGACTTTACACCTGTGATAGTCTGAACGAACTCCTGAAAAAAGCGTGCTTCAGCGACATTACCATACATGGTGCGATATCACCTGATTCACAGCAAAATCAAGATTTGGGGATGATGGCTAGACGAATCATTGTAACCGCTGTAATCCGTAAAGAGTGGACACCAATAAAAGTCAAGAAAAAAAGGATTTCAACAAGTGTGGTTGTGATTCTTGGTGATCCCACAAAATCTGATCCACTGAAGCCTTTGGGTATCTTTGATGAAGATGACTTCTATACCATGGATCAACTGAAAGGCGCATTGAGAGAATTGGAGCAGACCGGAAATTACTGGTTTACATACCTTACCAATCACGATACACTAATTCAAGACCTCATCAAACTCAAAGAAAAAGGTAAATTGGACCTTGTCTTGAATCTGTGTGATGAAGGGTATTCCAATGACTGGACAAAAGAACTCCATGTGCCAGCTTTGCTGGACATATTGAGAATTCCTTACACCGGAGCTGGACCTCAATGTCTTGCTTACTGCTACGACAAATCATTGGTACGTGGCATCGCCAAGCAGATGGGAATTCCTGCACCCGAATCCTTTTTCGTCAAACCAGAAGATAGAACTTTTGAACTTCCATTTGATTTTCCTGTCATGGTAAAACCAAACTTCGGGGATTCCAGTTTTGGGATCACCCAAAGGAGCGTAGCATACAGCATTGAGGAATTTATGAATGCGATTTCCGAAATACGAGAAAAATTTGGCTATGATAAACCCGTTCTTGTCGAGGAATTCCTTACCGGAAAAGATTTAACCGTGGTATCATTGGTAATTCTCCTGAGGATTATACTGTTTTGCCCATAGCCGAAGAGGATTATTCATCGCTTCCAGAAGGACTTCCAAAAATCTGTGGCTACGAAGCCAAATGGCTCCCTGATTCTCCATACTGGAACCTTCGTTCCATTCCCGCAGAATTACCTGACGAAACGGAAAAACTCATTGTTGAATGTTGTTTGAAACTATTTGAACGGCTTGAGTGCAGGGATTACTGCCGATTTGACTGGAGACTTGATTCAGAAAGTAATCCAAAACTCCTTGAGGTAAACCCCAACCCTGGTTGGTGCTGGGATGGTCATCTTGCCAAGATGGCAAAAATTGCAGGAATTTTGTATAATGAAATGCTGAAAATGATCTTAGAGGCCGCTGAGCAAAGGTTAAAACTTCTGGAAGAGACTGAATTGGAGAAAAACCAAATGGAGGAGCAAAATAGGTATGAAAGCCTGGATTCTTGTAAAGAAAGGAATTTTTAATTCTTACGAAAACAGACGTTTTCATGAAGAAGCCAAACAAATGCGAATTGAACTTGGTTCTCTATGATGTTAAAACTGGGCCTTTCACGGTGTGAAAGATTTTGCTTACCCGTCCAAATTCTGCTTACGCAGAACTTCTTTTGCACCGATACTGTTGTCTGCCATATTACTCAGCATGGGAGGTAATTAAAGATGTTGAAACTTATTAAGAAAAGATCAGAAAAGGTTGGTCTTCCTCCAGGAACTCTGGTTCATATAGGAGAAAAAAAGACCGAGAAAGTAAGGATTACCATTATTGACTATGATGAAACTAATTTTGAGGAGAAACAGATAAAAACGGTTGAGGAATGTTTTCCTTTTAAAGATAAATCAACGGTAACCTGGATTAACATCGATGGAATTCACGATCTAGAGATTATCAAAAAAATCGGAAGGCATTTTGACTTACATCCACTGATTCTGGAAGACATTGTAAATACCGAACAACGCCCGAAAACAGAGGATTTTGGAGATTACATCTATATCATTTTAAAAATGCTTTATTATAATGAAAAAGAGGATGAAATTCAGGCGGAACAAGTCAGTTTGATTCTGGGCGCAAATTTTGTAATTTCTTTCCAAGAAAGGAAAGGGGATCTTTTCAGCCCCATCAGAGAAAGAATTGCGAGTGGGAAGGGTCGCATAAGAAAAATGGGAGCCGATTATCTTACCTACGCTCTGATAGACACCATCGTTGACAGCTACTTTATAATCCTGGAAAAACTTGGAGAAAAAATAGAATCTATGGAAGAAGAGTTAGTCGCTAATCCAACACCAGAAACCCTCCGGGCTATTGACCATTCAAAAAGAGAGATGATATCTTTGCGTAAATCGGTCTGGCCTTTAAGGGAGATAGTGAGTCTTCTAGAAAGAGGAGAATCAATACTTATTCATGAATCTACCCGCATATACTTAAGAGATGTTTATGATCACACAATTCAGGTAATTGATACCATAGAGACCTCTCGGGACACGCTTTCCGGGATGCTTGATATTTATCTTTCCAGCATCAGCAATAGAATGAACCAGGTTATGAAAGTATTAACGATTATTGCTACCATATTTATTCCCTTGACTTTTATAGCGGGCATTTATGGAATGAATTTTGGTTATATGCCAGAGCTTGAATCGCCTTGGGGTTATCCTGTGGTTTTGCTGGTGATGGTTGGGATAGGTATTTCTATGTTAGTTTATTTCAAAAGAAAGAAGTGGTTATAAAAGAGAAAGAAGGGGAAGAATGACTTTAAGAATATGTTTTAAAAAATTCAAAAGTAAACTTAGGAGGCTTCAGTAATGGGTGGAATTATCTTTATAATCATTGTGGTGTTTATTATTGTTATGATAAGAAAGGTAGCTGCGGTAGCCCTTCAGCTCACCGGTCTTGATAAGCCAACAGCAAGCTTTCAGGCTCTTTCAGCCCTCACCGGCACAGGCTTTACCACCAGGGAGGCAGAATTGGTGCTTAATCATCCAATGAGGCGACGAATAATTTCTCTTCTCATGATCACCGGAAATGCGGGAATGGTGGCGGTTATTGCTGCACTGGTCTCGTCTTTTCTGACCGTAACCTCTGCCTGGGCGATATTACGTTTCGTTGTTCTCATAGTAGCCCTCTATCTAATATTTAAAATGGCCACTCACACCAGGCTCGCACGCTTGCTATCTAAGAAAATAGGGGAGAAACTTCAGGAAAACTTCAAACTTCAGAAAAGAACTGTAGAGCGAATTCTCGACCTTGGAGAAGACTTCGGTATCGCTGAGATTACCCTATATGAAGGCTCCCCCTCTGTGGGAAAGACCCTGGCTACCTCGGATTTGCGCAAAAAGAAAATTCTGGTTTTAGCTATTGAAAGAGACGAAGAAAGAATTCTGGTGCCCAAGGGAAACCATAAGCTCCATACTGGAGATAACCTCATTTGCTATGGCAGCTTTACAGAAATGAGAGCCATAACTTAGGTGAGATCTCCAGTCTCCTCAAGACTTCACGCTGCCCTTCCTCAGTTTTAAG
>JBHIEA010000029.1:0-13859 GCA_046760365.1 bacterium | reverse complement strand
AAAAATGGAAATCCTCAATGATATAGCTTTTCAATTAGACATCGATACACTTTTAGCGAGGTTACGGGTAGATAAAGAAAGCCAAGAGGCCAAAGATATTCAACATCTGATCGACCACGTTGCTCCTCTGGTTAAGCCCAAAGCTGTGTATGAAGTTTGCTATATTGAATACAAGGATTATGACACCGTAAATGTTGGAGGAGTAACCTTTACTAGCCGTGTCCTTCGGGTAAATTTAGACAAAATAGAACGAGTTTTCCCCTATATTACCACCTGCGGAAGAGAATTAGAGAAAATAGTAGCTGCCACCGATGATTTTATGAGACGATTTTGGCTGGATACAATCAAAGGTATAGCACTAGAAACTAGTAAAAAGTATCTCAGTGGCTATCTAAAAAGAAAATATGCCCTGGGACAGATCTCAACAATGAGTCCCGGATCGGGATCCCCAGATTTATGGCCAATAGAACAACAAAAACAACTGTTTTCAATTTTCGGTAATGTAGAAGATCTGATTGGAGTTAAGTTAACGGACAGTTGTTTGATGATTCCCAATAAATCTGTCTCAGGAATATATTTCCCCACCGAAATTAAGTTTGAAAGTTGTCAGCTGTGCCCAAGGAAAGAATGCTCGTCAAGAAGGACACCTTATGACGAAAACTTATTAGAAACAAAGTACTATAAAGGGCGAAATTGAAACTATCGACCGAAGGCAGGACTTGCGATTGACTAACAATTTTCTTTTGTAAATTAGATCCTGGAGCAGAGGTCTCCTGGAGAATAACAGTGATTTGCAGAGGGTGTAGATATGACGAGAGTCCTGGTAGTCTATGAGTCAAATATGATAACACCAAACTTGTAGGTGGAACGATTGCAGAAGGAATGAGAGAAATTGGGGAAATAGAAACTACCGTTAGTCAAGTCGAAGAAGTAGACTTGGACAAAATCCCTTAGGGGGCAGCGATGAAATACAGAATCTTTGGAAAAACCAATGGGAAAGTCAGTGAGGTCGGTTTAGGCACCTGGGTACTTGGTGCGGGCTGGAGATATGTAAGTGAAAGTGGCGACAGAGACCGTCGGAATTGTTCTTTGAGCAATGTAAAAAGAAAAATATTGCGGTTATTGCCAGAGTTCCGTTAGCCAGTGGACTTTTGACGGGGAAAATGAGCCTTCAAACAAAATTTCCTGAGGATGACCACCGAAATTATAATCGGGAAGGGAGGTTTTTTGATGTAGGGGAGACATTCGCTGGGGCAAATTTTAAGGCCCATTCCGGCCTTCCCCGGCAGGCCTTGACGCAGAGCCCGCAGATATAATGGGCAACGTTATCTCTTTTCCTAAAATAACGAAGCTGCTCAAAGCAGGCACCAGGATCAAAATCCTTCTGATTCTCTTTTATGGCCTGAGCAGGACAGGCTGAAAGACACCGCTCGCATGATCCACAGCTTCCCTCCTGTGGCTGGTCGCACTGCAAAGGAAAATCAGTAAGGATGGTAACCAGCCTAATTCTTGCCCCATACTTGGGACTCACCAAAAGATTCGACCTACCCCTCCATCCCAGTCCCGCCTCCTGAGCAACTTTTTTATGGGAAAGATGCCCTTTTTGCTTCTCCCAATCAAGAACCTGAGAGGCAGGGATAGGAAGAGCCTGCCAGCCTTCTTCTTGAACGAAGAAGCTAATCTTAAGAGCTAGCTGGTCTAAAAAGTAGTTAACCTGTCGATAATGATGAAGATAGAGTCTGGTAGGTCTATCCTCGAGATCCTCAATCACCTTATCGGAAAGCCTCACGGCAAGAGAGATCCCGTATGGAAGGGAGTCAACAGTGTCGGGAGAGAGAAAAATCAAATCATGCTTTAAAGATTTTAGACGAGCAACTCCAAATAAAGAAGCACCCAAACCCACACTATAATCCTTTAACCGGTAATAGTTCCAGGCCTCATGGCCCATTTTACATCTTCCCCGATTTTTTTAGGTAAATCATTAAAACCGAGATTGCAGCAGGAGTCACTCCCGAGATGCGAGAAGCCTGACCAAGAGAATTTGGTCTTATTTTGGACAGCTTTTCCTTCACCTCGGTAGAAAGGCCGCCGATGGCTTCATAATCAAAGTCAAGAGGAATTTTTAGCTTTTCCATTCGCTTGAAGTCTTTTACCTGTTGCAGTTGTCTTTTCATATATCCATCATACATTACTTGAATTTCAACCTGCCGAGCTTCCTCATCTTCAATCTTGCTCACCTCTTCATCAAAGAGACCTAAATCCTGATAGGAGATCTCAGGTCGCCGAAGAAGTTCCCTTAAGCTAACCTTATGGTTGATGGGCCTACTACCTAAGCTGAGAAGCTTTTTGTTTATCTTGTCGCTCGGAGATATTCTAACAGAGCTAAGTCTATCCAGCTCAGTCTTAACATGTTTTTCTTTAGCCTTTACTTTTTCGTACTCAGCTTTTTCTACCAATCCTATTCGGTATCCCTTTTCTCGCAGTCGAAGATCAGCATTGTCTTCCCTTAAAAGAAGTCGATATTCGGCTCGAGAGGTAAACATCCGATAAGGCTCATTAATTCCCCTGGTAATCAGGTCGTCAATCAAAACCCCGATATATGCCTCAGTCCTATCCAAAATTAAGGGATCTTTTCCTAAAACCATCAAGGCTGCATTAATTCCAGCCACCAGCCCCTGACAAGCGGCTTCCTCGTATCCGGTCGTCCCGTTAATCTGACCGGCTAGGAAAAGGGCCCTTATAAGCTTTGTCTCTAGGATAGGTTTTAGATGGGTAGGATCAACGTAATCATGTTCAATCCCGTATCCGGGGCGGGTAATCTCAACTTTCTCTAATCCCTTAATGGTGCGGAGCATCTTAAGCTGAAGGTCGAGAGGAAGAGAAGTGGAAAGGCCATTAGGATAATACTCATTTGTTTCCAAGCCTTCCGGCTCCAGGAAAATCTGATGTCTTTCTTTATCAGGAAACCTCATCACCTTATCCTCAATGGAGGGGCAGTACCTTACCCCCGTTGCCTTTATTACCCCGGTATATAAGGGTGAGCGATCCAGCCCCCCCTTAATGACGCGATGTGTCTTTGGGTTAGTATAGGTGATATAACAAGGAGCTTGCCTTTGGTTTATCTGGGGAGTGGATAAGGAAAATGGAGCCGGGTTTTTATCCCCCTCTTGAGGATCAAGGCACAAAAAATCAATGGTCTTTCCATCTAGACGGGGGCAGGTCCCCGTCTTAAATCTTCCCAAGCGAAACCCTAGACTCCTCAAGTTTTGGGAAAGCTCTATTGAGGGGAAATCTCCCATTCTTCCCCCGGGAAAGTTTGTGAGGCCAATATGAATCAAACCGTTAAGGAAGGTTCCCGGAGTTATTACTACCGATTTTCCCCTAAATCTTTCCCCGAGATGCGTCTTAACTCCTTGGACGATTCCATCTTCCACTAATACCCTATCAACCAGGGCCTGCTTTATATCGAGTCCGGCTTGGTTTTCCAGAACCCACTTCATATGAAGACGATAGGCTTGCCGATCGGCCTGAGCCCGTGAGGACTGAACTGCGGGGCCCTTTTTGGTATTGAGGCGGCGAAATTGAATAGCCGTAGAATCAATGGCTTTACCCATCTCTCCTCCCAAGGCGTCTATCTCCTTAACCAACTGACCCTTACCTATGCCACCTATAGCAGGATTACAGGACATAAGTCCAATGGTATCCAGATTCATAGACAAAAGGAGGGTCTGGCAGCCTAGCCTTGCTGAAGCAAGGCTGGCTTCAATACCAGCATGGCCACCCCCCACCACAATAACATCATATTTTTTAGGATAGGCTAACACAAAAAATCTCCTTATTTTATTGACTATTATCCTAGCAAAAAAAGGTCAAAAGTAAAATAAAGGAGGACCGCGAGGACTTGACACCGGATACTCACATGATTAGTCTTTCAGTGAAAAGGTGGACAGGTATTTTGAGAAAGCCAGACATTTAAGGGTAAAGAGAAGTTGTTGCAAAAATAAACTACCTCAGTAAAATTTGCTTACCCGGCAGCACTCACCGAATGTTTTTGAGGAAGGAAAAACAGATATAAAATTGGAAGAGCACTTAGGAGGAAAACATGGATCGACGAGATTTTGAGTCCTTAGTTCACGAGGCCTTGAAAGATATACCTAAAGAATTCAAAAAGAAAATGGAAAACATCGAAATTGTCATTGAGGACCGAGCTAAGGGGAAAGATCTGCCTCAAAAAAGAAGCCGATTTTCCACCTATTTGGGCCTTTACCAGGGAGTTCCCCTATCTAAAAGAGGTCCCTACTATAGCTTTGTCTTACCGGATAAGATAACCCTCTACCAAAAGGCCATTGAATCAGTTTCTACTAATCGGGAGGATCTTAAGAAAATCGTGAGAAAGGTAGTTATCCACGAGATAGGCCACCACTTTGGCCTAAACGAGCAACAGCTATCCGATACGTCATCATAAAAGGCCCTCTGGCTTACATATTCCGTTTTCACGAAAATCTTTTTTGCTGCCCGGCAAGGTGTTTTCCATAAGACAGCCGCGATGGAGGCGGGTCTATACGTTCCAGACTTTTAGCTCTTCTCGGGACTTATATGTCGCCCATACGAGTTACAGTATAAAGACATGAGTAGAAGTTAGCGGTAGCCATTGGAAAGACACCGAGCACAGGGCAGCCTCCAATCCATTAGCTACACAGCCTTAAGTTTCCACCGGCCCCGCGTGAACCAAAAAGTAGTGATCAGTCCCTGGGCCACATTGGAAGTGGCGATCCCCGTCCAAATACCGGTTATAGCCAAACTTTCGGTTAGAAATAACACCAGGGGAATCCGCAGGACAAAAACTGAGATACCGGTGATGACCATAGGGGATAAGGTGTCACCTGCCCCATTCATAGCCCGGGAGAGAACTATAGATAAAGCCATGAAGAAAAAAGTTAAAGAAATAAAACGTATGTAGCTACCACCAATTTTAACAATTTCCGGGTTCAGATTAAAGATACTGACAATATTGCGAGCAAATATAATCAAAAAAACGGTGGAGCCAACCATGATGATTTCGTAGAATCCAGCCGCTATCCAGGCACTTCTCTCTGCCCGGGCTGGCTTTTCAGCTCCAAGATTCTGACCTACCAGAGTAGCCGCAGATTGAGCCAGACCAAAGCCAGGCATCATCACTACAAAGATTACTCTCATTCCGATACCATAGGCAGCTACCGCAAAGGTTCCATAGATAGCCACAATCCGCATTAACGCAAGATCAGATATATTCCACATTACCATTTGAAGACTACCGAAAACGCCAATTCTGGCGATTCTCCACATCATCTCCAGATTCAATCGGGCTTTTTTTAGATTGAGGTGCAGCACAGAGCGCCCCCGGAACAAAATATAGAGCAAGATTAAAGCTCCTACTCCCTGAGATAAGACCGTGGCCAGAGCTGATCCAGCTACTCCCCACCGAGGAAATCCCCAAAGTCCAAAGATAAAAAGGGGATCGAGGACGATATTTAAGGTGGTAGCAAAACCCAGAATTTTCATGGGAGTATAAGCATCCCCGGCTCCTCGGAGGGCCGAGCTGGTAACGAAAGGAAGAAACATAGTAATTGAGCCCAAAGAGACTATCTTAAGATAAGAGATTCCCGGAGAAAGTACCTCTGCCCTTGCTCCCAGTACTTGAAGAATAGGCTTAGCTAAAAAGAACCCTACTATGGTTATGGGGATCGAGCCTAGAATGCCCATAAAGAGTGACTGCATGGCTACATTATCTGCCTCCTCGAACCTCCGAGCCCCCATAAATCTGGCTACCATAGCCACCGTACCCACAGAGATTCCCATTATCAGAGTCCAGATTACTCCAAGAAGAATCCCATTCATAGAAACAGCAGCAATTGCGGCTGGACCGAGCCGGCCCACAAAGACCATATCGACAATGTTAAAGGTATTATGTAAAAGGATTCCCATCATCATGGGTAGGGCCAGATGCCACATGTTTTTGACAATGCTTCCCTCGGTTAATTCCGGCCTCAACCTTTTTATCTTCTGATGTTTCTCCAAGAAAGCCTCATCATCTCTCAAGCCTCACCCATTATTTCCTCAGGCCAGCCAAACAAAATTATAGCTAATCTTTCTCATCTGGCAAAAGGAGGAGTCCAGTTTCCTGAAAAACTCGTTTATTTTTGCTGCCCGGCGAGGTGTTTTCCATATCTCAGCCGCGTGATCTCGGGTCTATGAGCTCTAATGCATAAGTTCTCGTTGAGGCCTTCATTTATCATGAAGGCCCCTGGGGAACAAATTCTACCGGGCCACAGTAGACAGATAAGAGTAGAACTTAGGCCGTAGCCATTGGAAAAACACCGAGCACAGGGCAGCTCTGAAATTTTCTGGATACTGGAGGAAGGAAAAACGTAATGGGCCACTCAGGTTGGAAAGCTCTCTAATTGGTAAAACTTCCAAGGAAGAGTGGATTAAAAAAGACGAAATGAAAAGGCCAGCCTTAAGGAGGGAAGATGGCACCATAAGGGGGATTCATAATACCGGAAGAAATCGCTCTATTTCATAAGGATGTACACATTTTCGGTAATCGTCCCACTCCACTTTTTTGCTGGCAATGAAGCTATTAAAGACATGATCGCCCAGAGTCTTTCGCACCAGTTTGCTTTTCTCAGTTAACTGGATGGCCTCAATCAGGCTTCCAGGAAGTGAGGCTATTCCCAACTGTTGTCTCTCTTCTTCACTCATGCGGTAGATATCCTGCTCTACCGGCTCCGACAGCTCGTATTCTTTCTCTATCCCCTCAAGACCCGCCGCCAACATCACCGAGAAGGCAAGATATGGATTACAGGCTGGATCAGGACTGCGGAACTCCACCCTAGAAGCCACCTCTTTCTCAGGCTTGTACATGGGCACTCTTACCAGAGTGGATCTATTCCGGCGAGCCCACGACACATACACCGGTGCCTCATGGCCAGGAACCAGCCTTTTATAGGAATTTACCCACTGATTGGTAACAGCAGTTATTTCGCGAGCGTGCTTTAATAGACCAGCAATATAGGACTTAGCTACCTCAGATAGACGGTATTTATCATTAGGATCGAAGAACAGATTCTTATTATCCTTAAAAAGTGACTGATGGGTGTGCATGCCACTTCCATTTACTCCAAAAATAGGCTTGGGCATGAAGGTAGCGTAAAGACCGTATTTAGAAGCAACTTCTTTAACCACTATTCTATAGGTCATCACATTATCTGCCATAGTCAGGGCATCAGCATATCTTAGGTCTATTTCATGCTGAGAAGGTGCAACTTCATGATGGCTGTATTCCACTCCTATGCCCATAGCCTCCAGCATGGAGATGGTATCCCGCCGAAGTTCGCTACCAGCATCCAGAGTGGTAAAATCGAAATATCCACCTTCATCCAGAGTTCCCGGATGTTTCTCGTCTTTGAAATAAAAGTATTCCAGTTCCGGCCCGAGATAAAAACTATAGCCTTTCTCTTTAAGCCGCTCCAGGTTCCTTTTCAATATGTATCTCGAATCACCCTCATAAGGACTACCATCTGGCTGAATGATATCACAAAACATCCGGGCTACTTTTTGCTTTGATATCCAGGGAAGCAGAGCAAAGGTATGAGGGTCAGGCCTGGCAAGCATGTCACTCTCGTCAATTCTGGCAAAACCCTTTATAGAGGACCCATCGAACCCCATCCCCTCTGAGAAAGCTCTTTTTAATTCCCCCACAGGAATGGCAAAGCTTTTAAGCTGCCCTAAAATATCATTAAACCACAGCTTGATGAAGCCCACATCTTCTTCCTTCACCAGTTTTAAAACTTCCTCCTCATTCTTAGCTGACATCCCTCACCTCTCCATCATCCCCGATATTAGATTTAACCTTCCTGACCTAATTTAGCAGGTATCCTATCCCTGTCAAGTATTATAGAAGCTATCCCACCTTCAAAATCTTTTCTAATTCAGTTTTCCAGTTCTTGTATATTCCTGGATCGACTTAACAGAAAAATCTCCTTTCAATATAGATTCTATCCCATTTACAGCTGCCTGAGCACCTTGGATTGTGGTTATACAAGGCACTCCGTGCATAACCGCTAAACTTCTAATAGCTTTCATATCAGATTGTCCTCTTTGCCCCGAGGGAGTGTTTATAATAAGTTCAATCTGATCTTTCTTAATAAGTTCTGGTATTTCTGTGCCACCTTCCCCGATCTTGCCAACCTGTCTTGCCTTGATATTATTGGAACGAAGAACTTTAAATGTCCCTTTGGTTGCAATTATCTCAAATCCCATGGGGCAAAGTTTTTTGGCAACAGAGATTATGTTGGATTTATCCTCATCTCTCACGCTTATCAATATCTTTCCTTTCTTAGGAAGAACAGATCCTGCTGCCACTTGAGATTTGTAAAAGGCCATACCAAAAGTTGGAGCTATCCCCATCACCTCACCGGTAGACTTCATTTCTGGTCCCAGGATGATATCCACTCCGGAAAACCGGGAAAACGGGAGAACCGATTCCTTAATCGAGAGATGATTTACTAGCCTCTCTTCCAGAAAACCGACCTCGGTTAATTTTTTACCCACCATAATTTTGGCGGCTATCTTTGCAAGAGGAACACCTGTTGCCTTGCTCACAAAAGGCACAGTCCTTGATGCTCGGGGATTGACCTCCAGAACATAAACTACGCTATTCTTAATAGCAAACTGGATATTTAGTAGACCTTTAACTTCTAATTCTTTTGATATTGCGTGAGTATATCTTCTTATAGTATCAATTATATCATCGCTTAAAGTATGAGGAGGAAGCACACAAGCCGAATCTCCTGAATGGACTCCTGCTTCTTCTATATGCTCCATAATGCCACCGATTACGGTTACCTCTCCATCTGAAACCGCATCCACGTCTACTTCCACCGCATCTTCTAGGAATTTGTCTATTAAGATAGGGTGCTCCTGAGAAATCTCTTTGGCTTCGTCTATAAATTGATCCAGCGAAGCCTCATCGTAAACTATCCTCATGGCTCTGCCCCCCAATACGTATGACGGCCTTACCAATACAGGATATCCTATTTTCTTAGCAATTCTCCCTGCTTCTTCTTTTAAGGTAGCCGAACCGTTTACTGGCTGACCTATCTTCAGTTTCCTTATCAGCTTTGCGAACCTATCTCGGTCTTCAGCTCGATCAATGGAGTCAACAGAGGTACCAACTATGGGTACCCCTGTATCTTCTAACTTCTTGGCCAAATTAAGAGGGGTCTGACCGCCGAATTGGACAATCACCCCATCAGGCTTCTCTTTATCCACAATATTCATAACATCTTCAAAGGTGAGGGGTTCAAAATAAAGCTTGTCCGAGGTATCATAGTCGGTTGAGACCGTTTCGGGGTTGGAATTAACCATAATCGTCTCGTATCCCAGTTCTTTAAGCGCAAATGAAGCATGACAACAACAGTAATCAAATTCTATACCCTGACCGATGCGGTTAGGCCCACCTCCTAATATCATTATTTTTTTCCTCCGGGAGATCCGAGCTTCATCTTCTGTCTCATAAGTTGAATAATAATAAGGCGTATAGGCTTCAAATTCTGCTGCACAGGTATCTACCAGTTTGAAGGTGGCCTCTATGCCAAGCTTTTTTCTCGTTTTTCTGACCAATAATTCATCTGATTCAATAAGTTCCGCAATCTGACTGTCACTAAAACCGTATTCCTTGGCCTGCCTTAAGAGCTCCGTATCGATGATTTTGCGCTTGGAATATCTAAACCTGATCTCCTTTTCCAGTTCCACAATGTCATTTATGTTGCTTATAAACCAAGGGTCGATCCTGGTAATCTGTGAAATCTCTTCAACGCTCATCCCTTTCTGCAGAGCATACTTTATGTAAAACACCCTTGAGGCATTAGGTTCTTTCAGTCTCAGCATTAGCTTATTATCCCTAACCTCTTTATAATCTCTTTTATTATCTAGACCCGCGTGTCCTATTTCTAAACCCCTCAGCCCCTTCTGAAGCGCTTCCTTAAAGGTTCTCCCAATGGCCATTGTCTCACCCACTGATTTCATGGAAATCCCCAAAACATCTTCTGCTTCGGGGAATTTTTCAAAGGTAAACCGGGGAATCTTGACCACACAGTAATCTATGGCAGGCTCAAACGATGCGGGAGTTTCTTTGGTAATATCATTCCTTATTTCATCAAGGGTATAACCAACTGCGAGTTTAGCGGCAAACTTTGCTATGGGAAAGCCAGTGGCTTTACTTGCCAGAGCAGAGCTTCTCGATACCCTGGGATTCATCTCGATCACCACCATTCTGCCGCTTCTTGGATTTACGGCAAACTGGATATTTGAGCCACCGGTCTCAACTCCAACCTCCCGGATTATGGCAATTGCCGCGTCTCTCATCTTCTGATATTCCTTATCAGTCAACGTCTGGGCTGGCGCTACCGTTATTGAGTCTCCGGTGTGAATACCCATAGGGTCAAAATTTTCTATTGAACAGACAATCACTACGTTGTCGTTCAAATCTCTCATAACCTCAAGCTCATACTCTTTCCAGCCAACAACAGACTCCTCAACCAGAATCTCACTAATCATACTGTTCTTGAGACCCAAATCGGTTATTTTCTCGAATTCCTCCTCGGTTGTCGCTATGCCCCCACCGGTTCCACCGAGCGTAAAGCTGGGCCTGATAATGACCGGAAGTCGTATTTTGTGCAAGATGTCTTTTGCCTCCTGCATACTGTAGGCCAAAGCGCTCTTGGGCAAATCCAAGCCTATTCTTTGCATGGCCTTCTTAAAATATTCCCTATCTTCAGCCTTCTTTATGACATCATAATTGGCACCGATCATCTTTACCTTATATCTATCCAGAATGCCTCTTTCTGCTAGTTTAATAGCTGTATTTAAACCTGTTTGACCACCTAATGTAGGAAGAAGCGCATCGGGTTTTTCTTTTTTAATAATCTTTTCTAAAACTTCAGGCGTTATCGGCTCTATATAGGTGGCATCGGCCATCTCAGGATCAGTCATTATCGTTGCTGGATTTGAATTAACAAGCACAATCTCAAATCCCTCTTCCTTTAAGGCTTTGCAGGCTTGGGTCCCTGAATAATCAAACTCACAGGCCTGACTTATTATAATAGGGCCTGACCCTATAATTAGAATCTTCTTGATATCAGTCCTTTTAGGCATTTTTTATCTTTTATTTCTCATTAAATCAACGAATTCCCTAAATAAATAATCAGCATCATGAGGGCCTGCTGAGGCCTCAGGATGAAATTGCACCGAAAATATGGGGAGCTTGCGATGTTTCATTCCTTCTAAGGTGTTATCATTGAGATTAATGTGGGTTATTTCAATATCTTCGCCATTCAAAGACTCAATGTCTACACAGAACCCATGGTTTTGAACGGTGACGGAAATTTTACCCGTCTTTAAATCCTTGACAGGATGATTTGCGCCATGATGGCCGAATTTAAGCTTATAGGTCGTGCCTCCAAAAGCCAATCCTAATATCTGATGCCCCAAACAGATTCCAAATATAGGTAACTCATCTATCAGTCTTTTCATTGTTTCTACCACATAGCCAACCCCTGCAGGATCTCCTGGGCCATTGGATAGCAGCAGGCCATCCGGATTCTCAGCGAGAATCTTGTCTGCATCTGTATAGTAGGGTACAACAGTCACCCTGCAGTTATTCTCTGCTAACTTCCGTAAAATGTTAAACTTCACTCCACAATCAACAACTATCACTTTATACTTGCCCTCTTCATTCCAGTGCTGGACTCTATCGAATGTAACCTCCTTAACCAAATCTCTACCAACCAGTCCCGGTGACTGCCTTGCCTTTTCAACCAAGCATTCCTCATCCAATTCCTCATCGGAAATAACCGCCCTCATTGCCCCTTGAAGTCTGATATGTCGAGTAAGGGCGCGGGTATCTATACCTTCTATCCCCAAAATATTATACTCTTTAAGATATTGGTCCAAACTTTTCTGTGAACGCCAGTTACTGGCAATGCGGCTACATTCTTTAACCACAAAACCTTCCACAAATGGCTTTCTTGACTCAACATCTTCAAGATTTACACCGTAGTTGCCAATGAGAGGATAAGTCATAGTCACAATCTGGCCTTTATAGGAAGGGTCGGTTAGGATTTCTTGATAACCAGCCATACTGGTATTAAAAACTACTTCACCAAATCTAGTTCCCTTTGCTCCGAAGGAAAAACCCGTAAAAACTCGGCCATCTTCGAGAGCAATTCTTGCTTTCCTTTTTCTAATAACTGACAGTTCCAGATTCATTTTGGACAACTCATAAAAAAAACGTCTCTTCTACTTCTCTGGGTGTAGAAAAGACGTTGGCCCATGTTACAGCATCAATCCCGGAATCTAACAAAGTTTATTCCCTTTACCACCCTTCCTGTCCTTACATCAAGACAGGGGATTATTCTCTTGGTCAGCATCTGTGGCAACCTCTTTAAATCTCCTCATTATGTTTAAGCCGATATTCTGAGATTTTTCAGGATGAAACTGACAGGCAAAGATATTATCCTTCCAGATACTGGAGGCAAATTCTATTCCATATTCAGTTGTAGTGGCAATAATAACACTCTCATCTTCTGGTATTATATAGTAAGAATGGATAAAATACAAGTAGGAACCATCGGAAATTTCCTTTAGAAGGGGCGCACTTTGCGCACTATAGCAACAACATTATAGACCTTCTGTTTCTGCTAATGGCCAAATAACCCTTAAGAAATTAATACGCATAGATCTTGCCGTAGGGGCGGTGGGTGTAAGGATAAAGTTTTGTGAACTGTGTCTTTAAGATCCTTTCTAGATCTAGCTCAAAATACCTGCAAAAATCTTGCAGGTGCATTTCCAGGATCTTCATATCTTCATCCGATGGACTAGCAGTCTTAACTTCTTTAGCTAATTTTGTTGCATCCAACCCACCTCTTATGAAAATCCTCCCTCCATGCATACCTGTTCCCACAAAGTCACCCACCATACCTCGTGGGTGAGCTTTTTTGCCAATGCCATGATGCTCAATCCCTAATATAACGAGTAGGCCCCCGGCCATGTATTCGCCTAAAAAATCTCTTGCTGTACCACCAATAATGATTACTGGATATAAATCTTGGTAGGCTTTCATATGGATTCCTAGGCGATAACCCACATTGCCTTTAATATAAATTTTACCTCCTCGCATAGAATAACCGACAATATCCCCGGCATCCCCATAAACTATAATCTTGCCGGCATTCATAGTATTGCCAATTCCATCTTGGGCATTGGAGTTAACAATAATGGTAGGCCCATCCATAAAGGCGGCTAAGTCATTTCCGGGGATACCATTAATAATGATTTTAATATTGCTGCCTCTCAGTCCATCTCCAATGTACCTCTGACCATTGACATTGTCTAAAATGATCTCCCTGGCACCACTATTGAGAGCTTCTCGGATTTTCTCGTTTAGGTCTTTATAGGGTATTCCTTTCGCATCTATTCTCATACTTCAATCCCCTCTCCGGTGACCAGATGTTTCCTATACTCTTTAGGCAAACTGATCAAACCAAACTCTTTACTTAAAAGATGTTCTTTAAAGCTCGTGGTATCAACTTTATCTTTGATAAGACCAGTATAAATTCCTGCTCGTTCTATATCACCTACGAAGATGGCACCCACAATCTTATTGTTTTTTAAGACGATTTTTTTGTATATGGATTTTTCTTCATCAAAATACACTAAGACTTGATAGTCTTTCCCCTTAGGACAGGTTTCTCCCATTGAAATTGTGGGAATTCCACACAGCTCCACAGAATTCATGGCAAAGCTTCCCGGATATTCTT
>JBHIEA010000028.1:0-13882 GCA_046760365.1 bacterium | reverse complement strand
GCCACCATGCTGGAGGCAGGAGTAAATTTGTCAGAATGCCTGGACAGTCTTTCCTCTCAAACGGAGAACCAAGATTTCGCCCGTCTTTTAAGGCAGATAAGAGAATATATCACTTGGGGACGAAAATTCTCCCAGGCCCTTTCTGAATACCCCCGCATATTCCCTCCTCTCATTACCGAAACAATAGCGGTGGGAGAAGAGGCCGGATCACTGGACGAGGTAACCTCCGCAGTGGCCAGTTACCTGGAAGGCCAAATAGACCTGAAAAAAAAGGTGGTAAATGCCAGTAGATACCCCATGTTCATTACAGGGGTTTTTTTAATAGCGGTGGGGGCAATGATCTTTTACCTCATTCCTCAATTTAAGCAGATATTTGCCTCCTACGGAGCGGAGCTACCAGGGATTACCCGGTTTGTCATAAATGTAAGCGATTTTCTCATTGGAAACCTTGTCTATGAAACAATTCTGGTACTGGTAGTGGGGATGCTTGGGTTTGGATATTTACGAACCGGTAAAGGAAGAGGGACCCTGGACAGGATTAAGCTAAAACTGCCTATAGTGGCAAAATTAATCTATTATCTGGTGCTAGCAAGAATATGTCGCACTTTAGGGATCCTCCTCAGAAGTGGAGTTCCCTTGGTAGTGGCCCTTGATCACACCGCGGCCATTGCTGAAAATTTAGTGGCAGAAAATGCGATAAGACAAATTCGGGAAAGAATCATTGAGGGCTCTACCTTGGCTGAGGAGATGAGGAAACAGAGCTTTTTCTCTCCTCTGGTGGTGGGGATGGTTCACACCGGTGAGCGATCGGGAACCTTAAGCGAGATCCTCCCCAAAGTAGCTGACTTCTATGACCGGGAGCTGGATTACCGGATAAAGGCCCTAACCTCAACTTTAGAGCCAATTCTCATTATTGGCCTGGGAGTAATGGTGGCCTTTTTTGTAATGTCTATGTATTATCCTATCTTCAATCTAGCCAGAGTTATGGGGTAAGAAACTAAATTGGATAGGATAGAGGAGAGACGATGAACCGGCATTATGTCTGACAAAAGATTAAGAGTCTAAAAAATCTTGTTATTAGGAGGTGAAAGAGATGTTATGGCTGATGACGATTTTGGGTAGGCGAAACAACAAATGCGCTGGATTCACTCTCATTGAGTTGATGGTGGTGGTCATCGTAGTGGGTATTTTGGCGGCAGCAGCTGTCCCCATATATAGATTCGCTATGAGTAGAGCTTATGCCTCAGAGGCAAAGGCTACTATGGGGACCATCCGGGCCTCAGAACAAGTGTATTACCAGGAAAATAATTCGACTTACCTAACGGGAACAAGTAGTGAGACTGCCTCGAGTGATCTGATGGTGCTATTGGGAGTCGATACTAGCACTAACACTTGGTGGCATGCGGGCTCGAATGACTCAGCTACGACCACGTGTACTTTCGGTTTTGACACCGGTACCAACACTATGGCCGCAGCTACGAATCTGAGCGGCTTGACCGCCGGCAATTACCACGTTTATGTAATAGGTGGATCGACGGGTGCGGCAATTGACGGGATCGAAATGGCCTTAGATATTACCACTGGAACATGGTACCATTACTGGCCCTAATGGGTAGAGTAACCAAGGATGATCTTGGTTGAGTGTTCCAGACGCAAGAGCGTACCATAATTATGGGGAGTTGGGGAGATTCTCCTCAACTCCTCGGAGAACTCGCCAATGAAGATTGCTTTTTTTAATTCAAAGAGAGGCACCACTTTACTTGAGCTCTTAATAGCCCTTTTTATCATAGCTCTGGTGATCTTGGGAGGAGGGATGTTTTTTTTCTATGGCCGGGTCAATATTATCCGGGAAGCTCATCGCCGGGCAGCCCTCCTGGTGGCTGGCCAGAGGCTGGAAGAATTAAAGGCCGCCAACTGGGATGATATTGCTCCCGAAGCTGGTGATACCTCTGGCGGATATACGTTTGATCCGACTCTGCGATATTATCTCTTGGATAGTACTAGTTGGGGTTGGATCCAGCCGGTAGTTTCGGAAGACGACCCCCCCGAAGATGCCAAGGAAACTGTGACCGTCGATAATCTATCCGACGCAAAGATGGTTAGCGAGGCCGAATGGCAGGATGACGGTAGTGATGGAAGCTACGACTACTTGAAGGTAGCGGTAGCGGTGGAGTGGAGCGAGCCTGCTACCCATACGGTGAGCTTAACTACCTTAATTGCCCCCCACTGAATAAGGTCTAGTCAATGAAAAATAGAACCTCCGGATTTACCCTGGTAGAATCAATGGTGGTTCTCCTGGTGGTAGGTTTGGCAGTTTTACTCTTTACCCAGATCCCCCTTTTTAGTCTCAGTTCCTGGAGAAAAGGAACCGAAAGGCTAAGAATGCAGCGAGATGCCTATTATGCCATGCTCAGACTCCAGCGTAAGCTAAGATCAGCAAGTTCAGATAATATCGATGTTTCCGACCCTTCTACCTTGGTCATTGACCTGAATACTCAAGAGAGCTTCTTTTTGCAAGGAAATCAACTATTTTATCAAGACCCTGATGGAGTACAAGAGTTAGTTATCGAGGGTGATGCGGGCACCCAGTTTAATGCTACCAGCAGCAATGGAACGATCAATGTTATTCTGACTCTAGCAAGAGAAGATGTTCAAACTAATCTTAAGACCGCAGTGAAGCCGCGAAATTAATCAGCAATGAAAGCTAAGAAAATGAGACGAGGATTATTTAACTCTGAAAGCGGAGCGATACTGCCCATTGTCATCATTCTGATGCTGGCTCTTACCATAACTGGCCTGGCCCTCCTTAATGCAGGGGTAATGGAGAATAGCCTGGTAAGGAAGGAAGTTTCCAAGAACCAGACCTTTTATCTAGCTGAAGCCGGGATAGAACATGCTCGAGTTAAGTTGGAAGAGGATTGGGAGGGGTGGGAGGCTTATAGTCCTATAAATGCCGCCTTGGAAGCTGGGACCTACAGTGCGTATATTTATGATACTGACAGCAGTGGCGCTGACTTACCTTGGAACCAACGAAGAGTAAGATCGACCGGAACTGTAGGTGAAATATCCAAGACGGTAGAGGTCATATTGAGAAAATCCCCTACCAGTAGTGGAATCACTTCGGCTCTAACCGCGGGAGGGGATATAATAGTTAAAGGTAGCGCGGAGATAAACCCTCCGCCAACTGAGGATGACGAGTATGTTGATTTTGAGTTGGGTGACAATCCCGATGATGGGCTTACCCTATTTGAAGAGATTTTTGGTGTAAGTAAAGACGAGATGAAAGCCATAGCTAAAGACTCTCCGAATAGATACTATGACAGTGCTATTAACAATGACCTGGTGGAAAACATCACCTGGGTAGACGGAAGTCCAGATCAATCCCAGATCACTACCAGTACCTGGACTGGCAGCGGTATCTGGATTGTAAACGGTGATCTAAAGATAACGGGTGGTACTTTTGAGGGAATACTTTGGGTCATTGGGAGTCTGTATATCGCCGCGGGCAATCCCCTGATAAGCGGGGCCGTATTTGTAGAATGTTCTGCTGAGGTGGACACCACAGTTACAGGTAATGCAACAATAGAACTTAATACTGAAGCAACAGGGAGTGTTCTTGGTGACCTGGGAACCGGGCCAGTAGTTGAATCGTGGCGAGAATTCTGAGAGAAAGAACCGTTTTAGTTATAAGGTGAAGCGATTTTGATGGAAGGTGAGGTCCGTGTTACTTAAGAACGTGGTGAGTATAGACATTGGGTCAAGTCTGATAAAGCTGGTTCAATTGAGCGGCTCCCTGGGAAAGATAAGGTTAGAAAAGGTGGGGGTGGTGGATAATCCTACCTCCAATTTTCGCACCGACCGCTCTGGATCGGGTAGGAATGCCATTGCCTGGGCCATCAGGCACTCATTGAGGAAGGGCCGCATTAAAGCCAGAGATGCGGTTTCCTCTCTGAGTGGTTCCTCCATCATTATCCAGTATTTTAAATTTCCCCCTCTTTCAGAAAAAGAACTGGAGAATGCGGTTAGGCTGGAAGCTCAACGAGTGATGGGCGGCAAGCTCAATTCGATGGAGACCGACTTCCAGACTCTACCACAGAATCAAAATGAAACTGGAGGACAGGAGGTTTTGTTTGCGGCAGTTCCCAAAGAGATGGTCCAGCAGCGCATGCAGACTCTTGAGCAAGTGGGACTGAACCCTATAGCCGTTGATATTGACTGCCTGGCCTTGGCTAACTGTTTCTTAAGACTGAAGAATCTAACCTCTGACGAACAGGTGATGGTCTTGAACCTGGGAGCAAGATTAATCAGTCTGGGGATTTTAGGAAAAGATAATCTCCGTTTCATCAGGGACATCAGTGTGGACTTGGATACTCCTTTAGACTTCCAGGAAAAAAGCTCGCTGGAAAGGGCAGTTGAGGAGATCCGTCGGTCCCTCCATTATTACGAAGATAGAGCTCGGGGAAACAAGGTGGCCAGAATTTTCTTAACCGGAGGGAACGCAGTGGTTTCAGAGATTAGTGATTTATTTTTGAGGGCTTTAGAGAGACCTGTGGAAAAGTGGAATCCCTTGGAAGGCTTGGAATTTGACCCCTGTAAACTGGATCACGAATTTGAGGAATCTCAGGGCTATCTTCTGGCCATCGCTCTTGGATTGAGCTTGAGGGAAAAATACCCATGAGAATCCAGCTAAACCTGATTCGAGGCAGAACAGTCCCCTTTAGACTGAAGAGTTTAAGGAGGATTCTTTTCACTACCTTCCTTTTAGCTTTTCTCCTTTTGATAATGCTCATGGGGTATATTTATATAGACAACTATTATGAAATTAGAGACTACCAGAATCAACTAGCTTTGATTTTAAGAAAGTCTGCCACCTTAAATAAGGATGTCTTCCGGATCGTGGAATATAAAGAAGAGTGGGATTCTCTGCACCACAAGATATCCTTAACCAGTGAGCTCAAGGGAAAACAAATCTGGTGGACCCCCAAGCTCCAGGCTCTTAGTGAGCTCATACCGGAAAATATCTGGATAAACAGATTATCTGTGCAAAAATCTACCACAACGCCCAAGGAAGTATCTTCCTCCGGACCTAAAGTTTCTCCAGCTAGGCCCCGTGGTTTTATAACTTTAACCCTGGAAGGCTTTGCCTTGCCTGGTGACAACCAGGGATTCCACTCCATAGAAAACTTCGCCCACCAACTTAAGGAAAACCCAGCTTTTAGCAAAATCATCGAGGAAATCAATTTGAACGCTGCCAGCCGAACCGAAAAGGAAGAACTTTCCGCCATGAGTTTTCGCCTCTCCTGCAGGTTGGCTGCCGAGGAAAGTTTATGAACCAGAGGCTACTGGATAAGAAAATTTGGTGGCTCTTGGCAGTGGAAGTACTCACTCTGAGTTTAGTCTATTTTTTGTTAATCAGGCCCCAGCAGGCCCAGCTAAAAAGGATAAAAGTAGAAGTACAGGAAAAGAAGGCTCTTTATGCCAAACTGGGGGTTCTTTCCCGCTTAATTGATGAGCTACGAGAAAAGAAAACTGTCATCAGTGAGACCATAGAGCGTCTTCTAAAGGTTAGAGAAAGAGGAGAGATGGGTTTAGTGGTTCCGGCTAGCTTGATGGACATTTTCCGGGAGAGCAAGGTCAAGGTGATTTCTATCAAGCCCATTCCTGAGCGCGTCGAAGGGGATTTGTTGATATCTTCCTGGGAGATCAGCATTCTGTCCGGCTATCATGAGCTCGGCCATTTTGTCAGCAGGTTAGAAAGATCAGCCGATTTTAACCGCATAGACGGTCTAACCCTTTCCTCGGAAGGAACTTCATCAGAACACCGAGCCCAAGTGGTCATCTCCAGAATCAGCTTATTAAAGAGGGAACAAGAGAAGTGAGAGTACCCAGGGTAGTCACAATCTTAGTGGTTCTGGCGATAGCTATGGTAGGACTATGGCTGTGGGTGCTGGGAATTGTTCCGATTAAGAAGAAGGTGAGACAAGGAATAAAAAGACCGGTCACTGGGAAGGTAAGTCCTGAGGAGTTAAGGAAGAAAGCTGAGCAGATTGCTCTTTCTCTCTCAGATTGGCTGGAAAAGAAGGAGAAGATAGACAAAATGTTGGTCTACCGCCAGGGTTGGCGGGACCCTTTGCTGCTTCCGGTCAAAAAGAAGGTAAAGAAGAACCTGCCTCTCCAGCCTCCCAAATTGGTGCTGAAGGGTATCGCCTGGGATGAAACTCAGCCTCTGGCCCTGATTAATGACCTGGTTGTCAAAGAAGGCGATACTGTTGAGGGAGCTAGAATAGTGAGGATAGACTTTGACGGCGTAGCCGTCCGGTATCGGGGTAAGAAATTTGCCATTAAACTGATCGAGTGGAGGAAAAAGTCCGAGGAGAGATTTTAAATCTATAAGAGGTAAGGAGGTAGAGGAATGTTAGACTCCAAAAAAGGTCGAGAAAAGACACAATGGCGAGGATTTAACAGAACGATAGGATTCCTGGCGGCGGGAGTCATAATCTTTGCCGCTTCAGGGGTGGGCCCCCAGGAAAAAGCCAGCAGAGCCGTCCTGGCATCCAGCCAGGAGGTTATTTCTCTGAATGTTACCCAGATGGATCTTCAGGATGTGCTAAGACTGATGGCTGAGAAAGGTAATCTGAACATTATCATAAGTAAAGAAGTGGCCGGCGAGATTAGCCTGCGTCTCAAGAATGTGGATCTCTGGCAGGCACTGGGGGCGATCTTAGAGACCAACGGATTTACCTATCAAGAGGAAAAAGGGATTATCCGGGTAGTTAAGTTAGGGGAGACTGCTCAAAAAAAACCGATGCTAGTAACTGAGGTCATTGGCTTAAAATACGTCGAGGCAGAAGAGATGAAGAAAGTCTCTCAGCATCTTCTCTCTGCTTCAGGAACCATGGAAATAGATGTTCGAAGCAACGCTCTGGTTATCACAGATATCCCCCAGAATATTGAGAAAATTGGTGGATTGGTAGCTAAGCTAGACACCGGAATTCCGGTGTTCAATCTCGTGGGAATTCTCTTCTCTCCTGATCATTCCCTGGCCATGATCAATAACCAAATTTTGACCACTGGAGAGAGGATAGGAGATTTCACCGTCAGTGAAATTGGGGAAGACAGTGTTACTCTAAAACAAGGAGATCAAACCGTTACCCTGAAATTAAGGGAGGAACTACGTGCTCTGGAAAAATAGATCATCCGTTGTGCCCATCCTAATTTTACTCACCACAGTGGGATTGGCATTGGCTTCAGGTTCAGGATTAGCCCAAGCATCTTCCGAGAAGCGCCCGACTCTTATTTCCCTGGATGTAAAACAGATGGATCTTCAGGATGTGCTAAGACTGATCGCTGAGAAAGCCAATGTTAATATTATTGCTGGGAGAGAAGTCGCTGGTTCGATTACTCTGCGTCTCAAGAATGTGGATCTCTGGCAGGCATTGAAGGCTGTTTTAGAAGTAAGCGGCTTTGGCTATCGAGAAGAGAATGGAATTATCCGGGTGGGTAAGCTAGAGGAGCTAGTTAAGGAGACACCACCCCTCATCACCGAGATGATCTTCTTAAAATACGCTAAGCCAGAAGACGTAAAGAAAGCTCTCCAACCTCTTCTCTCTCCCTCGGGAACTATCGAGATAGATATTCAGACTAACACCCTCATTATTAAGGATATTTCTGAAAATATGGAGAAGATCAGGGAAATGGTTACTAAGTTAGACACTGAACCCTCTCCAGTTCTGAAAAAAAAACGATTTCAATTAAACTACATAAATGTAGAGGAAAAAAAGGATATTTTAACGGAGGTTTTGGGTAACTTACTCAGAGAAGAGGGAGAGTTCTTCCTAGATCCTTTGACTAACTCCATCTATATGGAGGCTCCATCTTCTCGTATAAGAAAGGTCGAGGAGTATTTTGAAGGGGCTGATGGTCCCCCTAAGCGAATTATGATTAAAGCAGAATTTGTAGAAGTTCAAATCAGTGCTGAAGAGGAGCTGGGGATAAGATGGAGATGGATGGGGGCTTATGAGAAGTATCCTCTGGGAGCAACGTTCCGGCATGAGTACGTGACTAGATCAGACTCTGGGGAAGCTGCTCACGCTAAAGAACCTTTCACTACCCTGGCTACCGGAATGGGAATAATCTTTGGGAGTACCGAGCAGGAGTTCAGAGGAATATTAGACCTGCTCATCTCCGAGGGTAAGGCTCGTCTACTTTCCAGCCCCAATATAGTTACCCTTGAGCGTGAGGAGGCGACGATAGATGTAGGGGACGAGCATCCTTATCGCGTAGCCAGACTTGAAGAAGGGGCATGGGTATATGATATCAAATTCATCACTGTAGGCGCAAAGCTGGTGGTTACTCCTCATATCAAGGAGGAAAAAAGGATAGTTTTGGATATACAACCTGAAGTCAACGAACTCACCGCATCTCCTCCATTTGAGGGTGCTCCTCCCGTAGTGGGTACCAGAAAAGCCAGGACTCAGATAGCAGTAACTGATGGAGAGACGATTGTCATCGGAGGGCTTTTAAGGGAGACCCAAAAAGAGACCCGAGCGGGGGTTCCCTTTTTATCTCGTCTTCCTATCCTTGGCTCTCTTTTCAGTCATAAGACAATCAAAAAGGAAAAGACTGATTTATTAGTTTTTATCACTCCTTATATTCTGCCGGAAAAGCTGGAGGAGGAAAATATAATAGAAAAACGCAGATCCCTGAAAGTTGAAATAGAGGAACTCTACCAAAAGGGTCTGGGTCATAAAAAGAATGAAGAATACAAGAAAGCAAGAGAATGTTTTGAGGAAGTTATAAAGAAAAGCCGAATTTATGGTCTCTCTGATTACCTAAAAACTGCAGAGAAAGAATTAGCCAATCTCAAAAAGCTGGAGGAAGAAAGGCTGGAAAAAGAGAAGAGGGGAGGGGAGAAAAAAAAAGAGAGCTTGGAGGAGATAAAAAACGCAAAGCAAGAGGAAACACAGAAAGCAAGAGTAGAGAACAAGAATTCCCAGAAGAAAACTATCTGTGTTGTTGGTCTGGGCGAGTGGTTCCCGTCCCGGGATAACAATTCGTTCATGGTATTCGAAGCTCAGCTCAGATTCAAAGGGAACTTAAGGCTCTTCGGTGGTGGGGGTAAGTCTTCTGATGGATCCTCGTATCTTAGTTACTTGGGAGCCAGGATAGGAAATGAACTTCACGTTGGTATTGGGGGAATGAATTCAACCTCACTTGACAAAACTGAATCGATGCTCACTCTCGGATTTTCCCTCGGAACAGATAGAGTAAAACTGGAAGGTAATTACTTTTACATACCTCAAGACCAAGATTTCAATGGAATAACAGCCATATTGGGAATAAGATTTTAAAAAGCTAAAAATTACACAAACAAAAGCGGACTCAATTATTTTTTACCAGGGAGAAAATAAAAATGAATAAAATTCGTCTGTTGTGGTTAATTTTTTTGATGATGTCACTAAGCTGCACTCCCAGAGGCTGCTCATTCCTTCCCAAAACTTCTTTAGAGATTCTCCAGTACAATCTAGAAAAAATCAGTGGAACAGCCCAAATAGTCGGTGTTGCCCGCAATAATGGCAGTGCAAAGCTAGGCTACGCCGAGGTCAAAGGAAAATTTTATGATAAAGACGGCACTTTATTAGGCTCGGGTGTTGCCAGCACCACCGATTTGCCATCCCGAGGAATATGGGAGTTCGCTATTTCCTACGCTGCATCAAGCGAAGCTCATCCTTCGTTAAAGATTCTTAGCTACCGCTTAGAAAAGGATTCATCGGGGACTAAGACAGTCGGCCAGGCCCAAAACGATGGGGATGTCATATTATCCTTTGCCCAGATCACCGGAAAATTCTACCAGGGGGAGGCTCATCCTTCTTTAGAGATACTTAGCTGTACGGTAGAGAAAGATGGTTCGGTAGCCAAAGCAGTCGGTGAGGTTCAAAACGATGGAGATGTGAAGCTTTCCTATGCTCAGATTACGGCCACTTTTTACGATGCAGCCGGCAGCACCCTGACCACCGGAACAACCGGTATCGTAAACTTAGAAGTAGGACAGACTCGTGAATACGAGATTTTCTATCCGGGCTCGGACTATAAGCAAGTAGATAAGGCTACTGCTGAGGTGACCAGTACCGAATACGATGAAGAAGATACTCTGCTTGCCTCCTCAACTGCCAGTACCACCGATTTAGAAGTAGGGGAAACCTGGGATTTCAGCATTTCATATCCGAAAGAGAACTATGAAAAAGTAGATCACGTCACCGTCGAGTTAACTACTACTGACTATCCAGGCGAGACATATTATCAGCCTGCTGAACAGGTGAATCATGTCACGGTGGAGGTAGGTACGTTGAGAGGCTCTACCGTGATGCCTTGAAAATCATAGAACTGGAAAAGTCCCGGGATATTCTTGACCGCCCCCTGGCCAATCTGAGGATAGCATTGAGGGAAGTGGAGGATAAACCTATAAAAGTTCTGCTCATTGAAGATAACCCTGGAGACGCCCGCCTGATTCGAGAGATGCTCACCGAAGCAGAGATGGCGTCATTTGATGTTGAGTGGGTCGACCGGCTCTCGACCGGCCTAGAGCGACTGGCCAGGGGAGGCATTAACGTGCTCCTGGTAGATCTTTCCCTGCCGGACAGCCGGGGACTTGAGACCTTCACCAAGGTACACATTAAAGCGCCAACAGTGCCAATCATCGTCCTAACCGGTCTTGACGATGAAGCGGTGGGTGTTAGGGCAGTACGGGAGGGTGTGCAGGATTATCTGGTCAAGGGGAAGGTAGATAGTCACTTGCTCAGGCGCGCCATAAGATATGCCATCGAGCGCAAGAAGACGGAGGAGACTATCAGGCATATGGCTTATCACGACTCTCTGACTGGTCTTCCCAACCGAGCGCTGTTCAATGACCGCCTTACCCTGGCGATGGCTCACGCACAGCGTAACTGCCAAAAGCTAGCCGTGATGTTGCTCGATTTGGATTACTTCAAGGAGATTAATGATACCCTGGGACACACGGTGGGAGATGAGTTGCTACAAAGTGTTGGCAACCGACTGAAGAGCATCTTGCGTAAGAGTGATACTATCGCTCGCTTTGGGGGCGACGAATTTCTGCTTTTATTACCAGAAATCGCTGGGGTAGATGACGCCACCAAAATTGCCCAAAAGATCCTGGAAGCCCTTCGACAGCAATTCGTGCTTGATGATGGCCACAAGCTCCGCATCACTACCAGCATTGGGATTGCCATCTACCCCAACGAGGGTGAAGATACTGATACCTTGATGAAGAACGCTGACATCGCTATGTATCGCGCCAAGGAACAAGGCCGAAACAATTACCATTGCTACACACCATCTTTGAAGGCCCAGGCAATAGAGTAGTAGAGACCTGGTGGAGGAGGCGCTGGGCTGGTCGAGGAAATCTGGGAGAGGAAACAAAAGACAGCATAATGAGAGGAAAGGAAGAAATGGACAGGAAAGAGAGCATCCTCATCGTTGATGACGATGAGAGCATCTGCAGAAGCCTCTCGCTCATATTTGGAAAGAACGGCTATGAGACAGAGACGGCCCGGACAGGCCGAGAGGCCCTAGAGAAGGCGAAAAGGAGATTCTTTAACGCTGCTCTCCTGGATATCAGGCTCCCTGAGATGAAAGGGATAGAATTAGTAGAACCTTTAAAGAAAATGCACCCTAACATGGTGCTGATCATGGTCACCGGCTATGCCTCCCTGGAAAACGTGATACGGGCCCTAAACAATGGAGTGTCGGCCTACATCACCAAGCCCTTGAACATGGATGAGGTGTTGGCTACAGTGAAGGAGACCCTTGAAAAGCAGCACTTGATGACGGAGAACCGGAGGTTATGCCGGGAGGCTCAGCGGGAGCTGGTCGTGCGCAAACAGATGGAAGCGGCACTACAACAGAGTTTCGAGAAATTACAGAGAACCATGGAGGACACCATTCAGTGCATGGCGAGGATAGTAGAAATGAAGGATCTCTATACTGCTGGTCATCAACGACGAGTTACGCAGCTAGCCCTTGCCATAGCCAAAGAGATGAATCTTTCAAAGGAGCAAATTGATGGGATCCGTATGGCGGGAATTATTCATGATATCGGCAAGATAAGTATACCTGCCGAGATTCTCAGTAAGCCCTGCCAGTTAAATGAAATTGAGTTCGGGATGATTAAAACGCACACCAAAACCGGCTACGAGATAGTGAGCGAGATAGAATTTCCCTGGCCAGTTGCCCAGATCCTTCTGCAACACCATGAAAGGATGGACGGCTCTGGATATCCCCAAGGTCTATCGGCCAAAAATATTCTGCTGGAAGCCCGTATCTTAGCGGTAGCTGACGTTGTCGAGGCTATGACTTCCCACCGACCTTACCGACCAGCTCGGGGTATAGATAAGGCCTTAGATGAAATCTCACAGAATAAGGGTATCCTTTATGATCCTGACGTGGTAAATGCTTGCCTCAAGCTTTTTACCGAGAAAGGGTTTAAGTTTGAATAAGGATCAAGAAGACTCTTGACAAACCTTCCTCTTTCATAATCTCAATCGTCCCAGCCACTCCTTAGATTCTTCTTACCTCAGTTACCCATAAAAAATTTCTTCCTTGCGCCGTGCAATTTTGCCTCAGAGGAGTACGATTTTGACCAGAGAGGCCAAAAATGTTCCTACCAGGGAGTTCTTTTCTGTCAAAATGAATACAAAAATAGCCGAAAAGTCTAACCAAAAGAGACGTACAAATTTGGCCCCTCGAGAATAAGCCGGATCTGTCGGTGTTCGGTAAGACAAGGGGCCAAGTCTTTTAGCTTAGTGATTTAGAGTGAAACTTGATGGCTTTTTTTACGTTGCTAAGAGTTGGCAAAGAACTTGCTATTAGCAGATAATGAAGGCGTTGGCAGTTGGAGCAACGTCTCCTGGAAACTTTTGTAAGGAGAGAAAAATGCAAGCAAAATGTAAAGGCGCATGGTTAGTAGTCTTGATATTAGTCGGACTACTGGCATCTAGTCCTGCAGCAGCCGGACCTCTAGGAGAGGGATATTACTTCACCTCACGCATTATCGACACCCCCAAAACTAACTTCTTGGGCCCTAGAAGTTGGGTGATTTGCGCCTCTGCTTTCTATGACCAATGGGGAGAACCGCCAGAGATTGCCGTGGGTGAAGGTAATATTCACAAGGACGTTTCCCTCGGTCTTGGCCTCACTGAATGGTTTGAGGTAGGCGCGATAATGATGAGTACTGACACCTATGCTGGCGAGCTTAAGTTAAGACTCTTTAAGGAAACAGCTCGTCGTCCTTCTCTTTCTCTGGGTACATTAGCAAGATTCGATAAAGTGGACAGCGTTTTCTATCTGGTAGCTGGTAAACACAATATGTCTGTTCCTCTATTGGGAAAAACCAATCTTTATGGAGGAGTGGGTGGCCTGTTGAACTCAGAGGTTCCCTCTGAACGGGGACAGATTCGTAACAAACTGCAGGGGCTCTTTCTGGGAATAGAAAAAGTGTACTTACCGAAAAGGTGGAAAAGACCGGTTACCTTCATGCTGGAACATGACCAACAGGAGATCAATCTGGGATTTTCCTATGAATTTCTTAAACGGGTAAGGGCAGACTTCGCTCTAACCAATGTGGAAGGTTTGTTCGGTGATGGGGACACTGGAATAATTCTGGGAGTTGAAGCTTTCAAAATATAAACCGCCTGATAACTGAATTCTTGGAGGTACATAAGTAGCTTCACTTTCGTTAAAATAATGGTCCGGACAGTAGGACTATGCACGGTCTGAAGGAAACTGAACAATATCAATCAAAAAGGAGGAATTAAAATGAGTGTGCCGAGCAAAGCTCGCACTGTCCAGTTGGTGACCTTCTCAAGGA
>JBHIEA010000027.1:0-13993 GCA_046760365.1 bacterium | reverse complement strand
AACGAGTTTGGAAGACCTTCTTATAGAGGCAAAGCGAACCTCCAGACTTCCTCAGCCAGAACATAAATACACGTTTCAAATTTGAGGAGAAGAATAAAATGAAAAGGATATATTTAGACCACAATTCCACTACTCCTCTTCATCCAGAGGTGTTGGAGGAGATGCTGCCTTACTACAAAGAGGCCTTTGGCAACCCTTCAACTATTTATTCCTTTGGCCAGGAGACAAGAAAGGCAACCGATGAGGCAAGAGAAAAGGTGGCTAATCTTATCGGGGCTAGCCCGGAGGAAATAATCTTTACCAGTGGAGGAACAGAGGCAGATAACTTTGCTTTAAAAGGAGTGGCTGCTGCCTTGGAAAAGAAAGGAAAACATATCATAACCTCCTCCATAGAACATCACGCGGTATTATCAACCCTCGAGTATTTAGAAAAAAGAGGCTACCAGGTATCCTTTTTGCCGGTGGATGAACATGGATGGCTCGACCCCCGACAGGTGGAGGAGGCGATTACCAGCCAGACCATCCTTATCAGTGTGATGCATGCTAATAACGAGGTAGGAACCATTGAGCCTATTTCAGAAATAGGCGAGATTGCCCGAAGAGCTGGAATTTACTTTCATACTGATGCTGTACAAACGACAGGAAAGATAAAAGTCAAAGTCGATGATTTAAAGGTGGACCTTCTTTGTTTGTCCGCTCATAAGTTCTATGGTCCCAAAGGAGTGGGAGCTTTATATATCCGCAAAGGTACCAGAATTCACCCCTTGCTTCACGGTGGATATCAGGAAAGGCGTCGTCGCGCAGGCACCGAAAACGTGGCCGGGATAGTAGGAATGGCAAAAGCAGCCGAGATAGCATCGGAAGAGATGGTCCAGCGATCACGACGCGAATCCAATCTTCGGGATAGACTAGAGAAAATGATCAGGGAGAATATAAACTATTGTCGCTTCAATGGACATCCCACTCGAAGACTGCCCAATACTTTGAATGTCTCTTTTGAATTTATTGAGGGAGAATCCTTGATCTTAAATCTTGATCTTAAAGGAATCGCAGCCACTACCGGATCAGCCTGTACCTCTGGGAGTTTGGAACCCTCGCATGTTCTCAGGGCCATGGGTGTCCCTCCAGAGATAGCTCAGGGATCAATAAGATTTTCTTTGGGTAGGGAAAACCGAAAAGAAGATATAGACTATACCGTAGAAAACCTGGTGGAGATTGTGGGAAAGCTCAGAGAAATGTCTCCTCTTTTTGCAGGAAGAAAAGAATAAACACATGGTAGAGATCTGGAATTAAATGAAGGTAACCATCAAATTTTTCACTTTTTTTGGCAATTTAAGCGGAGTGGATAAAACCGAGCTATACCTGGATCGAGGCGCTACCGTAAAGGAGGCCTTAGAAAAAATAGCCTGTGATTTTCCCAAACTCAAAAAATGGCTACCCCAATATGGATGGGTATTTATCCGCGGAAACTATGCAGACTTACGAACTCAATTAAAAAACGAAGATGAAATATCCCTATTTCCTCCTATAGCAGGGGGATAAAATGTTAAACCAAAAGGAATTAAAAAGATATGACCGTCAGATAATGATATTTGGGAAAAAAGCCCAGGAGAAGCTAAAAAAAGCAAAAGTAGCTATCGTGGGATTAGGGGGACTGGGGTCCCCTATCGGTATATACTTGACAGCAGCGGGGGTTGGATACTTACTTCTAATTGATGAGCAGAAGCCGGAGCTCAGCAATTTAAACAGACAGATTCTGCATGGGGAAGAAGATTTGAACAAAAAGGCAAAGTCGGTGTCGGCTAAAGAAAAGCTCAAGCAATTAAATTCACAAACAAAAATAAAAACATGGGCTAAAAGAATCTCTAGAAAAAACATAGAAGACCTACTGGATGAGGTAGATATAGCGGTAGATGCGCTTGATAACTTTGAAACAAGGTATTTGTTGAATGAGTTCTGTGTCAACCATAGAAAACCATTTATACATGCTGCCGTTGAGGGATTCTACGGTCAAATCACCACCATAGTACCGGGAAGAACCGCCTGCCTCAATTGTATATTTCCGAATCCACCCCCGAAAATAAAATTTCCTATAATTGGAGTAACGGCTGGGCTTTTTGGAGTTTTGGAAGCAAACGAGGTTATAAAGTTAATCACTGGATACGGAGATACCCTGATGGGCAAGCTTTTTACTTATGATTTACGTGACAATGAAGCAGAATGTATAGACGTCAAACCAAATCCGTCCTGTCCTGTATGTAGCGAAATTTTCAGGCTCAGGCGTCAATGAAAAGAAAGAATATTCACTTGAGTGATACATACTGAATGGCTGGGATTAGCTCGTAAGACAAGAAACAGAGAAAGCAGGGAAAAAATGCCAGAACAAATTGAGAAGATTTCACCCACTGAGGAGTTGAATATAATTCGCCTCAGTTCCGGGAAGTCGTATAGGAAAAAAGATTGCATCACCAAAGAAATTCCTTTTACCATTTTGGTTAATGGTCAGGAAATAGTAACTCTTCTGTGTAGTCCCCATAAATTAGAATATTTAGCGGTAGGTTTTCTGTTATCGGAAAGCCTGGTCAAAAATAACATTCTCATAAAAGGCGTAGGTCTTGGTAAAGATGGGTATTACGCTAACGTGAAGGTAGATGGAGATCTTAGAATTCCTCAAGACCTGTTTCGAAAGAGATTGATCAGTTCCGGTTGTGGAAGAGGCCCTTCTTTTTATAACTCTCAGGATATCACAGATTGTAGACCGGTAAACTCAGACCTTCACCTCAATTATGGGCAAATCATCGATTTGATGCGCGCATTTCAGGCAAAATCTTCTCTTTTCAAAAAAACCGGGGGCGTCCATTCGGCTGCTCTCAGCAGTCCCCATGAAATAGAAGTCTTTGCCGAAGATATAGGCCGCCACAACGCCATTGATAAAATTTTCGGCGAATGTTTCTTAAAAGATATACCAACCAGAAATAAGATTATCTTGACCAGTGGGAGGATTAGCTCAGAAATAGTAATCAAAGTAGCAAAACGAAAAACACCTATTATTATCTCCCGAAGTGCGCCTACGGATTTAGCGGTAAGGTTAGCGGAAAAGACGAAATTATCAATAATCGGGTTTGCCAGAGGCAAACGGATGAATATTTATACCCATAATTTTAGGGTTAAATAAATAAAAAATAAGCTCTGATAGATATTCGTCGCTCGCCAAAGAAGAGATGAAAATCGGAATAGTTTGCTACCCAACTTTTGGGGGAAGTGGAGTTGTTGCTTGTGAGCTCGGACTTAGCCTGGCCAAGGAGCATGAGGTCCATTTTATCTCCTATGCCTGTCCGGCTCGATTGGAGACAGATAACTGCCGAATATCATATCACCGCGTTGATATCCCCCCTTATCCCTTGTTTGAGTATAGCCCTTATACTCTAGCTCTAGCCTCAAAAATAGTCGATGTGATTGAGCATCATCACCTCGATATAATTCATGTTCACTACGTAATCCCACATGGTGCTTCTGCCTATCTTGCCAAGAAGGCTCTCGCGGCAAAGACAAAGATTATCGTTACTCTCCATGGAACCGATGTGTACTTGCTGGGACTGGATCCATCCTATAAACCCATTGTTGAGTTTAGTATGGAAAGCTCCGA
This sequence comes from bacterium, assembly GCA_046760365.1. Classification (GTDB taxonomy): domain Bacteria; phylum Aerophobota; class Aerophobia; order Aerophobales; family AE-B3A; genus AE-B3B. The sequence continues at coordinate 10,347 of JBHIEA010000027.1, read as the reverse complement.
CAGTCTAACCGCTGTCTCTGAGTTTTTGAGAAATGAAACCCAGAAAAAATTTAGGATTACCAGACCCATCACGGTTATACCTAACTTCGTAGATCCGGAGAAATACCGAAGAACAAGCAAGGATAAAGAGAAGACGATTTGCCATATTTCTAACTTCAGACCCCTCAAAAGGGTAGCAGATGTGGTTCGGATCTTTGGTATGATCGCCAATGACGTCAACTCCAAACTTTATTTGATTGGTGAGGGACCAACCAGGCATCCAGCTCAAAGACTGGTGGAAAAACTGGGATTAGAAGAGAAAGTCTGCTTTCGGGGTAATCTGCGTGATGTGTCCCGAATTTTGGGAAAATCTGACCTTTTCTTACTCCCATCTGAGCAGGAAAGCTTTGGCCTGGCTGCTTTGGAGGCTATGAGCTCAGAAGTGCCTGTGGTTGTCACCAGAGTAGGAGGACTGCCAGAGTTAGTCCGCCATGGAAAGGACGGATATTTAGCTGAGGTGGGAGACTTAGAGACTATGGCAGAGTACTGTCTGAAAATTCTAACTGATGAGAGTTTAGCAGAAAAAATGGGAAAACAGGCCAGAATGAGAGTTCTGGAAAAATTTACCACCGAGAGGGTCGTCCCCCAGTATGTTTCGCTGTACCGGAGGACTTTAAGCTCTTAAAGCACCAGATTCTTCAAATCCTGAATCTTAGAGTTATTTCATGTTCAATTTCACAAAATAGATAAGAGTGAAGAGGAGAAAATGCTGATAAAAAATAATAGAAACCAAGTATTAGTGGATAAGCTCATTCAGTTAAAGAAAAAAAGAAATGCCGTTATCCTCGCTCATAACTATCAGTTGGGCGAGGTGCAGGATATTGCAGATTTTGTGGGTGATTCTTTAGACTTAAGCCAAAAGGCAGCTAAAACCGAGGCGGAGGTGATCGTCTTCTGCGGAGTCCACTTTATGGCGGAGACTGCCTCCATTCTTGGTCCGGATAAGATCGTTTTATTACCTGAGCTAAATGCTGGCTGTCCTATGGCGAATATGGTAACAGTGAAAAAGCTAAAAGAGAGAAAAGAAAAATATGGCCATCCTTATGTGGTATGTTACGTTAACTCTACTGCTGAAGTCAAGGCAGAGTCTGATGTTTGCTGTACCTCAGCCAATGCGGTAAAGATTGTTAGAGGACTTGATCAGAGGAGGAAAGTTCTATTCGTCCCTGATCAATACCTGGGCCATTATGTCTCTAGTCAGGTGGGAAAGGAGATCATACTCTGGCCTGGTTATTGCCCCACCCACCTTAGAATTCTTCCTCAGGATATTGTGAGGCTGCGAAAAGAACATCCTCAGGCCAAGGTAATGGTTCATCCAGAGTGTAGACCCGAGGTGATTTCTCTGGCTGATGAAGTTCTAGGCACGGGAGGAATGTGCCGATATGCTAAAGCCACCGAAAATAATGAGATTATCGTGGGAACAGAGTTGGGAATCATCCACCGGCTCCGTAAGGAAAATCCGGGAAAAAAATTTTACTCTGCTTCCGAACAGGCTATTTGTCCCAACATGAAGCTCACCACTCTGGAGAAGGTTGTCTGGTCGTTAAAAGAGATGCGGTATCAAATTAAGGTTCCAGCTAGGATAGCTAATAGAGCAAGAAAGACGGTAGATAGAATGCTGGGATTAAGATAAAAAACTGCTAAGGAGGCGATGAAGGATGGGGATGGAGAGATCAAAGTATGCTCAAGATGCGGAGAGTGTATCTATATATTTGAAGAAGATAACTTCCAAATCTGTCACCAGTGTCAAGCCATCGTTAGCTATCATCAGGAGGGGGATTGAGGGCAAATAAGTGGCAAAGATCGCCGATGACATTACCGGACTGATAGGGAGAACTCCTCTGGTTAGACTGGCCAGGATTGCCAAAGGTCTGGCAGCAGAAGTAGTAGGAAAGCTTGAATCTTTTAACCCCTGTGGGTCAGTGAAGGACCGAATAGGCCTATCCATGATCGAAGCAGCGGAGAAGGAAGGTCGGATCAACCAGGATACCATCATCGTTGAGCCAACAAGCGGCAATACTGGCATTGCTTTAGCCTTTGTGGCTGCGGTAAAAGGCTATAAACTAATCCTCACTATGCCCGACACTATGAGCATTGAGAGAAGAAGCCTGCTCAGGGCTTTTGGAGCAGAACTCGTCTTAACCCCTGGCTCGGAAGGAATGAGGGGAGCGGTGACAAAGGCAGAAGAGCTAGCCAGCGAAAATCCCAGAGTCTTCATTCCCCAACAGTTTAAGAATCCAGCTAATCCGGCTATCCACCGCCAAACTACCGCTAAGGAGATCTGGGAGGACACCGGTGGCAGAATAGACATCCTGGTAAGTGGGGTAGGGACAGGGGGAACCCTTACCGGGGTGGCTCAGGTAATAAAGAATAAAAAGCCTGATCTTAAGACAGTTGCGGTAGAGCCGGCTGAATCAGCAGTCCTTTCCGGGGAGTCACCAGGACCTCACAAGATTCAAGGAATCGGAGCTGGCTTCATTCCCGAGGTGTTGGAGGTAGGATTAGTCGACGAGGTCATCAAGGTTAAAGATGAGGAGGCAATTATCATCACCCGCAGATTGATTAAGGAGGAGGGGATTCTAGCCGGGGTTTCCTCAGGAGCAGCGCTCTTTGCCGCATTAAAGGTGGCCAAAAGGGCTGAATCCAAGGGAAAACTGATTGTGGTGATATTGCCTGATACCGGGGAAAGATATCTAAGTACAGAATTATTTAGCCGATAGGGAGGAAAAAATGGCCAAGACTCTGGCTGAAATTAACGAGAAGATAAGGGAGGGCAAGGCGATAGTGGTGACCGCAGAAGAGATTATTGACCTAGTAGATGAACGCGGAGTCAAGAAAGCTGCGCAAGAGGTAGATGTTGTAACCAGCGCCACCTTTGGACCTATGTGCTCATCAGGCATCTATCTTAATATCGGGCATTCCAAACCCAAGATCAAGCTGGGGGGAGGCAGGGCTTATCTCAATGAGGTTCCTGTTTACACAGGATTAGCGGCAGTAGATATTTACCTCGGGGCTACGGCCCTTCCCGATGATGACCCCAGGAACAGAGTCCATCCGGGAGAGTTCAGATATGGGGGTGGACATCTCATCGAGGATCTGGTAGCGGGAAAGGATGTGAAGTTGGTGGCCACCGCCTATGGAACCGATTGCTATCCTCGAAAGAGTCTTGAGACCTGGATTAACTTGAAGGACGTGAATGAGGCAGTTCTTTTTAATCCCCGGAATGCCTATCAAAATTACAATGTGGCGGTGAATCTCTCCGATAAGGTCATCTATACCTATATGGGCATTCTTCAACCCCATCTGGGCAATGCCAACTATTGTAGTGCAGGACAGCTTTCACCCCTTTTCAACGACCCTTATTATAAAACCATTGGAGTGGGAACAAGAATTTTCTTAGGAGGTGGAGTGGGTTACGTGGTCTGGCAGGGTACCCAGCATAACCCCACTGTGGCCAGGACCGACAAAGGCGTCCCTAAATCTGGTGCCGGCACCCTGGCCGTGCTGGGCGATTTAAAACAAATGAGCCCCGAGTGGCTGAAAGGAACGACTATGACCGGGTATGGGGTTACCTTAAGCGTGGGAATCGGCGTTCCCATCCCCATCTTAAACGAGGAGATCCTCTCATACACAGCTATTAAAGACGAAGATATTCTTGCCCCGATAGTAGACTACAGTGAAGCCTATCCCCAGAGAAAGCCAGACATCTTGGGTGAGGTCAGCTATGGCCAGCTCAAAAGTGGCAAGATCGTGGTTCAGGGGAAAGAAGCTCCTACAGGTTCGCTTTCCAGCTACGCTAAGGCGCGGAAGATCGCCAGCCTCCTTAAGGATTGGATAAAAAAAGGAGAGTTTCTCTTGGCTGAACCGGTGGAGCCTCTTCCCTCAGTAGAATCGGGTATAAGCTTCAAACCCCTTAAGGAAAGGCCGATAAAGTAATCGAAGAAAAAGTTTCCTTAGGAAAAAAGGAGTGAGGAGATGCTAAAGAAAAGACTGGTCTTGACTTTTCCTCAAACCGTGGTTGAGGAACCAATCACTTATCGATTGATAAAAGATTATGATCTGGTGGTAAATATCCTCAGAGCGAGAATCAGCCGGGAAGAGGAAGGGCGACTGATCATAGAAATAAGCGGTGAAAAAGAGGCTCTAGATAAGGGGCTGGCCTATCTTAAAAAGATGGGAGTAGCTGTTCAGCCTCTAGCCAAAGATGTAAGATGGCTTGAGGATAGATGCACCCACTGTACGGTCTGTGTTCCCCTTTGTCCTACCGAAGCCATTGTAGTCGATCGGCAAAGGATGGAGATCTCTTTTAATAAAGACAGGTGCATCGTCTGCGGAGCATGTATTCCCGCCTGTCCTTATAAGGCAGTCGAGATTCTATTCTAAGGTATCAAAATTTCAATAATTTCTCTAAATGGTTATTCGAATAAACCACGGCAAACAAGATATTAGAAAAAGAGGGGAGCAGGCCCGACTTGCTCGAGCGAACGACCATCGGCTTTGCCGATCGGGCCGTTGAGGGGGGCATTCCGAAAGAATCGGCGAAGCCCTATTTTTCCCCCTCAAATATCTTGAAAGGGAGGCAATGGATGCCAGCAAAAAAAAAGATCTTTGCCTCAGTGGGAGAGGCAAAAATAACCAGGGCTATTGTGGATGAGTTCAGTAAACAGTTCCATGAATATGTGGAAAGCGATTGTCTCATTGTAGGCGGCGGACCGAGTGGTTTAATGCTGGGAGCCGAGGTTGCCAAAAAAGGAAAAAAGGTACTTATCGTAGAAAGAAACAATTATCTCGGAGGTGGATTCTGGATTGGCGGATATTTAATGAACAAAACGACGGTGAGAGAGCCTGCTCAGGAGGTTCTCTCGGAACTAGGAGTACCCTTTGAGGAAGTTAGTCCGGGATTATATGTAGCAGACGGACCTCATGCCTGCTCCAAGCTGATCGCCGCTGCCTGTGATGCGGGGGTGAAGTTCGCCAATATGACAATTTTTGATGATGTAGTTCTAAGAGAGAAGAATCGAGTCACCGGGGTAGTGGTCAATTGGACCCCGGTACAGGCCCTACCTCGTCAGATTAGCTGTGTTGACCCGGTGGCTCTGGAGAGTAAAATGGTAGTGGATGCCAGCGGCCACGATGCCTGCGTGGTTAAAAAAATGGAAGAAAGGGGTCTTGCGAAAACCTCAGGATTTGGAGCGATGTGGGTAGAACAGTCCGAGGACTTGATAATCGAGCATACCGGTGAGGCGCATCCGGGCCTGGTGGTAGTGGGAATGGCTGTCTCTACCACCTATGGACTTCCCCGAATGGGTCCTACCTTTGGAGCCATGCTTCTTTCCGGGAAAAGAGGAGCAGAGACTGTCCTAAGTAAGTTAGGGTAAGAAATGCTGTCCTCTATGATCCATCTTCCCTCTTTCGTTTATCTCTACCAGGGAGCAGGAACGAACCACCTAAATCTTGAGGAAATAGCCAGGTATCTTAAAAGCTGGTTCCAGCAGATTAAAATCGTGGTAAGGGAAGATTTTTTTAGCCATTACTTTTCTCATCTGCCCTCTGAAAAGAAAGAGACTAGAGTAGATGAGATAGCCAGAGAGCTTGCCGGAATAAAGGTTCGCCAGGTAAATAAAAATAAGAGTTTTGCTGAGCCTCTGGGGGTTGAAGTTGAGTATGAGAGAAGAAAACTTCTTAACCCAAAAGTTAAATCCTTTGGAATCCTCTATGATGGTTTTGAACTCCAGACTCTTTTTTCCCGGCTAGTCCCTGAGGCCGAACTTAGCCTCGATCATTGCCACCTCATCTTCACCAATCAACTCTTTGGCACCTGGAGTGAGGACGATCATCGCTATCACGCCCGGGTGAGTCTGTACGGCTTTCCTTCCCTCATCTCCACCACGGGAGTGGTTGAAGCACCAGCCAAACCAAGGGATTTCTACCTAAAACAACAACTGGGAGTGAGCCTCCTGACTTTAAAAGAGGAGTTCAAAGGAAGGTTCATTGATCACAATGATCCCCGCTTAACCGAGGTTATGAAAGGATATGTGATGCAGACACTGTTCTTTCACATCACCGGCAATCCTTTCTGTGAGAACAGAAACTGCCGCCTCTACAATGCCCATTGGCAGGAAGACCTCATCCAAGCTCAACTTACGAGCAAGAATGACTTCTGTGGAGAGCATCAAAAATTATTAAATCGCCTGGCCGGCAAGTAAGATCCTCTCACCTCAGCTTTTTCTCTATGCTCCGGCTTTGAGTGTGAGAACTGGGATTTGGTCAAGGAATTTTGTCTGCGGCTGGTTTGATGAGAAAGACTATTTTGAATTTCGGCCGGCTGACGTTGTTCTTAAGATGGAAAAGGTTAATGGGAGTGGGATGAGAAAATATACTCGTAGGTTTCAATGGTTGTTTGGTAAGATGCACTTGGTTTTTGGCTTAAGAAGGTCAGGAGGAAATGGCTCACTAAGCATCTGTTTCGCTTGGGACGTTTTCCTCTGGGTACCGAATATTGTACAGCCGAGGTACAGTAGATTGGACAGGTGAAGCACCGAGAATTGAACGAGAGCTGAGCGCCGCAGATGCACGGGACCAGTGCGGTTTTCGGCTTGATTCAGCGATTTTTGGGTTTCGGTGTTTGGACGGGCGTTTGGGTCTTTTGGTTTGAGAGTTCGGTATCCTGAAGAGCAAGGGAGCGAAGTGACTGAAAGTCACTTCGCTCCCTCGTCCTATCTCTATGGCCATATGGTCCATGGCAACGCCATTTAGCTTATGACAATAAAGGGCACACTTAGATGTTAATCTGCGACCTACCTGAAGTCTTCACCGTGAACCATGAACTCCATCTTATAGATTCCTTCTATGGGAAAATCCGGTGCTGCTTTAGTGATGACTTGACGTATAGACTCAGCATCTTTTGCATCCCATTCACAGTAAAATTTCCCTTCCTCCCGTGCATACCAACTTCTGACCCAATAAGCATCAACTGTGCAACTCGCCTTCACCGCCTTACCGACAGGTGTTCCCCTCTCCAAGGTCATCTCCTTACCTACTGGATGAACAGCTAAAAACTTAGCCATTTTCATCACCTCCCTGCCGAATTTTTTGATGACTTTCTGGAGACAGATTACAGTAAATCTCAGTAGTTGTCAACCTCTCTCGTAACCAGAAAGTATTGGAGGACCCTGGTAGGTATTTTGTGATTTAAGGTGGTTAAAAGTCCTTGGTGATGAGGGTTTGAGGAATTTCGGGCGCCCGAAACTGGGGTTTAACCTAGAAGCGGGGTGAAATTAAGGACCCGACTTAGCCCCGGCAGGGTCATGGTGTGCCTGGCCCAAGAACCCTGCCTTATTAGAGCTAAGGTGCGGAATCCGATAGCGTTTTGGGGGTGTAGAGAAAAGCTTTTGCAGTTCTCTTTGACAGGGGTAAAGTTTATCCCTAGCCTATTTCTTTTCTGCTTTTAGCTTAGCTTTTAGTTCTGGAAGTGTGAGGCGGTCAACCATCCAATTCTCCCCAAGAACCTCATGGATTATAACCCACGTATAGTGTTGTGGTTGTTTTGCTTCTTTAACAATTAAGTCGGTAACTTTTCGGGATAAACTAGCTTTCTCTTCATCTGTGAGAGCGCCCTTTCCAAAATACATTTCGATTAATGGCATCTTTATCACCTCCTCACTTTGCCTTCTCCCTTAGCATTAGGGTTTAGGATAGCTCTATCTTAATGAAAAGAGAAGGACGTGTCAAAAATAGTCCTTGTTTTGAGGAGTTTTTGATTAGCTTGACAGTGTGAGCTAAGTGTGGTTGTGGTTGGAGATTTTGGGATTTTGGCGGTGAAAGGTTGACTAATAATTTTGTTTCGCTAAATTAAATGCTGGGGCAGAGACCTCGTAGAGAATAACAGGTGTTTTGCGGATGAAAGCCTGTAACGCATCTTGCCTTTTAAGGCAGTTAGTCGTTCCGCATTGAGGCTCTGCTCCTTTTTAGTTATGCACCGACTTGTCGGTTTTTATGCTAGAGGACACCATTAGGGAGTTTTTGCATAGGTGACAGATATGAGTTTCCGCCACAAATGTATTAACATGTTCTATAAGGCAGCAAGAAGCAGTAGGAAAGTTCGAATTCTTCTTACTCCTATAGGGATAGTTATCTTCTTTAGTTTTGTAGGGCTGTTTGTCGTCGTCTCTCTTTGGATAGATAAATTTTTAGCGCTCCCAAAACTCCTTCCCACGCCATCGAATATCACTCTGTCTCTCCCTATTATTGCCATAGGACTATTCTTAAATCTATGGTCAGTTCTGCATTTTATCAATGTAAAGGGAACGCCCGTGCCTTTCAACCCACCACCTAAGTTGGTTACTACCGGTCCCTATGCCTACGTTAGAAATCCCATGCTTACGGGCGTATTTATTTGGCTGTTTGGCCTAGGTATTTTATTAAGGTCAATTTCTCTCGTTTTTATATTCACTCCACTTTTTGTTCTTCTTAATGTCCTTGAGTTAAAAGCAATTGAAGAATCAGAACTGGAGAAGCGCCTTGGTAGAGAGTATCTCGAATACAAGAAAAGGGTGCCTATGTTTATTCCATGGTTGGGCAGAACTAAAAATGGTAAAATATAAATAGTTATACTAATTCTATTACGAGTATGGCCAATAAAGAAATTTTAAGGGTTTATAGAACAAAAGGACAGGCCAAAAGAACCTATGATAAAATTAGTAAAATTTATGATTTTACTGCTGGGCTATTTGAGAGAAAGTCTATGGATATGGGATTAAACCAGTTGGATGTTAAAGAACGAGAAACTGTCTTAGAGATTGGTTTTGGAACAGGTCATTGCTTAGAAGGGATAGCAAAGACAGTTGGGGGAACTGGTAAAGTTTATGGTATTGATATCTCTTCTGGAATGTTAGATATAACGAGAAAGAAGATGGAGAAAAAAGGACTTGCAGACAGAGTAGAATTATACTGTGGAGATGCAATGAGTGTGCCTTATCAAGACAATATGTTTGATGCAGTTTTCATGAGTTTTACTCTTGAATTATTTGATACACCTGAAATCCCAGCAGTTCTTAAGGAAATAAAAAGGGTACTAAAACCAAAAGGAAGGCTTGGTGTTGTTAGTATGTCAAAAGAAGATGGAGAATCTAGGTTGTTAAAGGCATACGAATGGGTTCACAAAAATTTTCCTACGATGGTTGATTGTAGACCAATTTATGTTGAAAAATCAATAAGAGATGCTGGGTATTCTATAAAGAGTAAGGAAAAAATAAAATTATTTGGCTTGCCCGGAGAGATTGTTGTTGCAAAACCATAAAAGGCGGGCCTCTGATAACTTTACATACCTGTAAAACGTTGTATTTCTAACCCAAAGACCTACCAGCCGATAAGACCGTAGATGAGGCTGTTTTGAGAGATCTTGCTACATTTTCCAGAACCTTAAAGTCTTCTTCATCGTCAAAAATTCCGAACGAAGTAAAAAGAAGAATTACTCTATCAAACTCTTCATATAAGTAATCATCAGGCTCAAAAAGTGCCTCGAAGTCAAATAACAACTTGTTGTGTTTTTCCTCCGTCATTTCAAAATCTCGTTTCTGACGATTTCGTATGGGTAATTATATACGAACTACTTGGTTTATGCACAACTATAAACTTTCTATAAAGGCTGCCTGTAGCGTTATTTTAGCAAGGAAAGGAAGGGCGTCAATAAAAAAGCTCCCATTTTGAGGGCTATTTTTGTAAGCTGTAATTTTGGGTGAGATTAGTTTTTGGTGTAACTTAAGGCGGGGATTACATAATTAAATCAGTGGAAAGTCTTTGATGATGAGGCTTTTGAGGAATTTCAGGCACACGACACTGCGTTTTGGGTCGGAATCGGGGCGAAATTAACGACCCGACTCAGCCCCGGCAGGGTCATGGTCTGCCGGGCCCAAGGAGCCTGCCTTATTAGAGGTAAGGTGGGGGTCGAAAGGAATGTATAGGTAGTGTTAGCAGTCCTAATATAATAGGAGAAAAATTCGCGTCAAATAAGCACACAAGGAGGGGTGTCAAAGAGAGGCTTGTGATAGTTTCTTATCAGTTTGTTATTTACTCCTGCTTGTGCTTCGCTTTGCATTCGTTGCACTTCTTGCCACTATGGAATTTCTAAAGCTTATTTCTGTACACCAGTAAGAATTACCCCACCTTCACGATAGACAGCCAAGCCGCCACCGTCAGTGCCAATCCATTTATTTCCTTGTTGATCAATGGCAAGAGCATAGACACTGTCATATGGTAGCCCGGAGTTATCGGTGTCATATACGGTCCAAGTCTCTCCGTCAAACTTCG
>JBHIEA010000026.1:0-14116 GCA_046760365.1 bacterium | reverse complement strand
ACGCCTTTAGTCATAGTGGCACGTAGAAGAATCGATTCAGAAGATACTAACTTTGTGATGATTGACATCACCTGTGAGTCAGATTCTCGCATATATCAAGCCAGTAAGTTAGGCCGCTTTGAATACCAGCGTGTTAATATTTTACGAGTTTCTGGTGTTGGCGCATACTTTTACACGCCACCAAATATTGAATATAGGTGTTTTTGGTTGCTCCCAGTTGAATCATTAACAGGAAAGGTTTATCTACGTGGACATACTAGCGAAAAATTGGAATATGAACGGAAACGGTTCAGAACCTAAGCACAGCCAACAAGAGCAGCCGAAATGAACGTGCCTGCCTCTCCACAGCTTACCTGCTAAGGCTATCCTCTCAGTTCTCACAGGTTCAATTACGATGAGTCCATCTGTTACTTCATTAGCTTATTCTTGACGCCTTAATCGTGATATAGTAGTCCTTGAAGACGGTCCCATCAACATAGGACTGATCTCCCATAGAGAAAAAGAGCAATTTCAACGGATAGGTCTTGACAATCGTAGAAAATTTATTATGATATATAGGATGAAAGAGAAAAACTTGACAAATGCTCAGACAAGCGGTCTTACCTCAGCTGGGGCCAAAGTGGAATTATCTAAGACGGCAGCTTAGATCACAAAAATTGGAAAAAATGCGCAGATAGGACTTGATTTAAGAGAAAGATAAATAAGGAGACAAGGGTGAACAAAGTGAATTGTAAACTTGCTTATATAGAAGTTTTCAACTTTAGCCGAAAAAGGGAGAGAGAAATTGCCGAAGAAAAGACTAACCACTTGTGAGAAAAGAAAAAGCAATAAACTAACTACAGGGGAAATGTTAAAATTACAGAATCTAAAAGCGCACATTATAAATAAGATTATTGACTACGATAAGCAATTTAGAATTGCCGATTGGATGATAAGCTCTTTCATAATACCTGACTATTTTCCCAGAGAATTAGGAGTTAAACTTTATAATCAGAGCTTGCAAAAACTCATCTCTGAAGGTGAAGAAACAACTTCTTGGAAAAATAAAGAGGAACGGAAGAGAGTGATATCTGAATTTAAAACCCTTATCCAAAACTTCCGGGCTATGGTTGACCGGGCTATTGACGGAGAAAAGCCCACAGGAGAAGACAAAAAAATCATAGAAACGGCCCTCTTAAGGGGAGAGGTCCTAAGAGTTATTAAGGATGATAAGACTGGACGTTTTCATCCGGCAATTTATGGGAACGTACCTCACATTGAGGATCAATTGTGGGCATGGGTCTATGGGGTTTGGGGTGGAGAGATTAAAGTAAAACGATGTAAGGCGAAAGATTGTAACAGAGTTTTCATTCCTGTAAGATCAGATAAAGTCTATTGCTCAGTTAATTGTAGAACTAGATCCTTCCATCAGAGAAAAAGCAGCTTAAACGAATAAGATTGAGCATTCGTAGAAAGTTCTTACTATAAAGTGAGGAACAAATAGTTCCAAAAAAAAGCCCGGGAAGTCCACACTCCTAGGCAAGCCGGACAAGGCTAAGTAGAAGTGAAGACCCCCAGGCAGGGTTTATACATAACCGTTTATATCATAACCTCTACGGTGTGTCAAATATTGAAAAAAGGCAAGCCTTGTCTGGAAGTCAAGCCGGGCGAGGCTTTTTTGGCGGAAGGTGCTCATGAACAAGCCGGTGCACAAACATAGAGAAAGGAGGGGAATAAAGCAATTAGATCTTGCGTTACTTTTGGGGGTTCGGAGATGTCTGTTTCCCATTGGGAGAGGGGAGCGAGGATTCCTTCGGAAAATATCCTAGTAAAACTCTCCGACATTCTTAAAGTTGATTTTCACACCTTAGACCAAGAACTTATCAAATATTTCGAATGGAGAAAGAGGGAGCTTAAAAAGCAATTGGGAATGGACGCTAGGTGAAAAGGAGCTAAATTTAATGGAGAATTACGACCTCAGCAAAGAACAAACAGTTTTAGGAAGTCTCTTATACGATCCAGACCAGACAAAGCGAGTAATCCCAAAATTAACTAAGATCTTTGGAAGCCGAGGAAAGAAGGTTTTTTACTATGAGAAAAATCGGGCAATCTATGAGGCAATCTCTGAATTGTACAGTCGGAGAGATCCCGTAGAACTCCCGGCCATTTATTCTCTCCTAAAGAACCGGAAAAAAGACATTCCTAAGTCCTACCTTTCTGACTTAGTTGGCCATGACCTCACACGAGTAACCCCAGAATACTACGCAGAGGAGTTAAATGACTTAGCCATCAGAAGAGAACTAGAGAAATTAGGGTTAGGGATTGTTGCTAAAATTAAGAGTGATACTACAACCAATAGCTTAATTGAAGGGATACAAGAAAAGGTAGGAAGCCTTAGAAAAGAAAGCACTCCACAAAAGAAAAGCATGACAGCTCTGGAATCTTTGAATACCCCTGTTATCGGAAATCCTAGCCCCATAGCAGGAGGGCTTCTAGTCCCAGGGAGATATACCATACTTGCAGCCACAGACGGGGAAGGGAAAACTACCTTTTGCCTACAATTAGCCCTTTGTGCAGTAACTGGGACTTCCTTTTTAGGTAGATTTCCTATTAAGAAACCTGCAAAAGTCCTCTACTTCTGCGGGGAAAATTCAAGAGGAGATATTAACGACAAGTTAAGAAAACAAATCCTACAATTGGAGAGCTTGCTAAGTAGAGAAATAAAAGAAGATCTCCGGAATTTCAGACTGGTTGAGCCTCTGGATATTGATTTCTTGTTGGATAGAAAACAAGATATACCTTTACTGAATAATTGGTTAGAAACATATAGACCCGATATAGTAATATTTGATCCTTTAAACAATTTTGTCGGGGACGATGAGAGTCTAAATAATGATCCTATAGCACGAAAAACAGCTAAAGCTCTGAATAAATTAGCAGGGGATTTTAATTGCTTTCCTATTCTTACTACTCACTTTAAGAAAGAAGGAGAAGTAAAGCCAAGTAGCATCTTCGAAATGTTTCACGGATCAAAATATTGGACCAACCCCGCCGCCTCACAAATTGCTATAACTAGAGCAAGTCAACAAAAGTATCCGGCTGCCAAAAAGGTATATTTCAAGTTCAAAACAGTGACAGAAACCTCACCAATGCTGATGTTAAGAGATAAAGACAGTTTGTGGTATGAGGAAATATCTCCCAATGAGATCTCCAAAGCAAAACTTATGCCTAAAGATGTAGTTGAGATTCTAAAGAGAAAATGTAATGGGAAAGCAGTTCCTTCAATATTTGTAGAGATTGTTGCCAAAGAATTGGATTGTTCAGAAAGACAAATTTGGGAGCTAGTAAAGGTCGCCAAAGACAAGGGCCTAATAGTTAAAAAGTCAGGATTGATGCAGATTGTAGACTTTAGGAAGAGAAAAGAGCAGGAATTTATATCCTCGTAGAACGATGAGTAGTTTCTATAACTTTTTATTTATAAAGATTTTAGAGATTTTTCTCTTACTGAAGTAGGATTGAAGTAGGACTGAAATAGGCTAAGTTTTTACTGAAGTAGTACTGAAGTAGACAAAACACATTCCCAAAGCCTACTTCCTCTTACTTCAGTAAAAAAGTGCCCTACTTCACTTGTACTTCAGTAGAGGTGATTTTTAAAAAATTTAAGCCAGTTCTTACTTACAGACGTTTAAGGCCATATTTCCCTCTTAGGAAACAAGTTATGGAGTAAGAATAAATAGGGGTTGGTAGGATCACCCTGAGGAAAGGGCAGAATCTTGTTGTTAGCTTAGTGGATGATAAGAAGCTGGATATCTGGGTATATCTGGACTCTGAGAGGTTTAAAGGTCCTACGAACAGAGGAGTTGGGGTTTACCTTCTTGATGCGATATGGCAGAAGTTTTCGAGCTTACGAAGAGGATCAACCAGGAATACCAGAAAGCAGCTTAAATCAATACGGATGATATAGCCCGGATTATAATTACTGATGGTTTGCTAAAGGTGGAGGTAAAGTGTGACTGCTAAAACCCGGAAAAAATCAAAAATAAATTCTGGCTCTCTCCAAAAAGACAGCAAAAAGAAGCTCAGCAAATTAGAATTATTAGAATTAAAAGCTTTAGATAAATGGAGGGAGAGAAATGAGGTAGGTCCACTAAAGTTTGAAGGAATCGGAGGCAGTGAGATAGACCTCAAAGAGAAGGACCTTTCTAAGCTATATTCTCAAATGATGGAGACTACAGGATCCCCAGACATCTACTTTTCTAGCACTATTATATCCCAGGCCACAAGTACCCTATCTACGAGAGATAAGGAAGAGAGAATGAATTTTGTTACTGCCTTTATCCACGGGCTCAAGCCAAGGGACGAACTGGAAGCGGTTTTGATAACCCAGATGGTGGGAACCCACAACCTCATTATGGAGTATATGGGACGGGCTATGATACCAGACCAAACAACAGAAGGAGTGAATGACAACACCAACAGGGCTTATAAACTTATGAATATATTCTTAAAACAGATAGAAGCCCTTAATAAATACAGAGGGAAGATGGTGCAGCAAAAAATGACAGTAGAGCACGTCCATGTTCACAAAGGAGGAAAAGCAATAGTAGGGCATGTAGAGAGTAGACAAAAGGGGGGAGGGGGTGGATAAACAAAATAAGGCTAAACCCCATGAAAAGCGCAGAGGATGGCTCAAAAATGGTAACCCCCCAGGCGACTTTATGAAAGCTCCCAGATGTGGAGCCAGGACCCGAAAAGGCACACCATGCCAAGCGCCTGCTATGAAAAATGGCAGATGTAGACTGCATGGGGGAAAGAGTACGGGGCCCAAAACTCGGCAGGGAATAGAAAGAATAAGACAAGCTCATCTTAAACACGGAAGATACACGAAAGATGTCATAGCCAGTAGGAAAGAATTTCATTCTTTAATGAGAGAACTTCGAGAGACTATACGCAAGATAAACGAAGTGACCCCAAGCTACCTCTGAATGCTATATAAACAAAAAGTGCAACCTCTTTTTGGCGAGGACCATGAGTCGTTTTATAGCCAAAAATGGATGGATGGCTGACAATGAAGAGAAGAGACAGAAGGGAGACAACATCAAAACCACATACAAGCGTGCCCTGCTACAATTGAATTTAAGGGAGATATCGGGGAGGTTTTAGATCTTTTGATAGATACAATAAACAGAGTAAGGTCGGGCGAGATGCTCGCTAGGATAGCTAAACACCATAGATTACTTGGCAGGCCACATGATCAAGGCGCTTGAGATAGTGGAGATTGAGGAAAGGTTGAAGAAGGTGGAGTAGATTCTCCTCGAAAGGAAAACGTACTTATAGAAGACCAGCTTTTGTAAATGGGCAAAGGTTAAATTACCTCGATATGGTGCACATAATAAACAAAGTCTATGATGAACTAAGTTAAGCCAAGACAGTGAATCGAAGACTACTAAACGTTCAGGAACTTTCGGAATTAACAGGCTTAAGCAAGAATACCATCTATTGCTGGGTAAGCCAGAGAAGGATACCTTTCGTTAAGTGTGGTCGTTTGACTAAATTTGATCTTGAAAAAATTGAGAAATGGATTCAGGAAAATAGCGTGGAGGAAAAAGAGTTTGACTAAAGCCGAAGAGAAATATACCTTGACTTATCCTCGTCATCTTGTAATATCTACTGAGGAGGAATGAATGAGTGTCTTTAAGAAGGGCAAGATCTGGTATATTGACTACTATGTGCGGGGCAAACGTAAGAGAGAAAGTATAGGTCCCAGCAAACAACTCGCAGAGACAATCTTAAAGAAAAGAAAGGTGCAGATAGCTGAGAATAGGTTCCTAGACATACGTAGATATGGCAAAGTCCCATTCAAAGATATGAGCCAGGAATATTTGGAAATCTACTCAAAGCCCAATAAAAGGTCTTATTCCCGAGATCAGACGATTGTAAAACATCTAGATGAGTTCTTTACTGGCAAGTGTCTCCACGAGATAAGCATAGTTGATATAGAGAAGTACAAACGAGACAGGCTCAAACGGGTGTCCAAGTCGACTGTTAATAGAGAATTAGCCTGCCTGAAACATATTTTGACGAAAGCTAAGGAATGGGGGAAAACCAATCATAATCCAAGTCAAAAAGTACGCCGCTTGAAAACAGTTTCGCCAAGAATAAGATATCTGGAAGCTGAAGAGATAGAAGGTCTCTATAACGTCTGTGCTTCTTATCTAAAGCCTGTAGTATTAACTGCTGTGAACACAGGCATGCGCAAAGGAGAGTTATTAAACCTTAAATGGAGAGACCTCGATTTTCACAATAGATTAATCTACCTTAGTGACACCAAGGGAGCTAACGAGCGGAAGATCCCGATGAACGAGGTTGTTTATAAGACGCTTCTTAAGATTAGGAAAAACCCCAATAGCCCTTATGTTTTCTGCCACGAAAACGGTAAGCCATATAAGGACTTGAGAGCTTCTCTTGACAAGGCTGCGGAAGAGGCGGAAATTGAGAAGCTCCGATTCCATGACCTAAGGCATACTTTTGCCTCTCATCTAGTCATGGCAGGGGTGGACCTGAAAACTGTTCAAGAACTTCTAGGACATAAAACAATTGACATGACGCTTCGCTATGCTCACCTTTCTCCTGACCACAAAAGAGCAGCAGTAGAAGTTTTAAGCAGACGAATGGACACTATATGGACACCAAAAGGGAAGACGAGGGAAGAGGAGAAAATTGAACTCGGGAAAGGCTTGCCAGTAGACGAATACAAAGATGCCGAAGTGGTGGAATTGGTAGACACGCAGCATTCAGGATGCTGTGGGGTTATCCCCTTGGGGGTTCGACTCCCCCCTTCGGCACTTCTTTTTAACAAGCAGACCAAAAAATTCTGAAGTTCGAATAGGCGGAAGGTCTATAAAATCATTGCCTGAGTCAGGCGGGGAAAAAGAGGTACAAAGATGGGCTTTTGGAAAAGGCTGTTCTTTAGGAAGCGGGAAAAACGAATAACTCCTCGATTAAAAGGTGACTTTATTTCCTTTGCAGTAAAGTGTGATAAGTGTGGGGAAGAAATAAGGATCAATGTCAACCGCAGGACCGATATCCAGAGTCTATATACCGAGCCAGGGGAAAAAGGAGCTTCTTACACCTTAAAAAAGGAAATCCTGGGGAGAAAATGTCCCAATCTGATAAACATAACGGTCGATTTTGACCGAGGTTACCGGGTTCTCTCTCGCAATATTTCGGGAGGAAAATTCATCTCCCCGGAAGAACAAACCGAGTAAAAGATCAATGAGCAGCATAAGACTGGAAAGAGTGGTAAAGAAATTTACCGATAAAGAGATCTCCTTCTTCAAGGAAAAAGGCCGAGAGAGTAGAACCATCTTTGCCCTTGATCATCTCTACTTGGAGGCAAGAGAGGGTGAAACCCTCTGCGTTATTGGACCCACCGGATGCGGGAAGACTACTCTTCTTAAGGTCATTGCAGGTTTAGAAAGAATTGAGGAGGGAAATATCTATTTTGATGAGGAGAACGTCAATGACATCACTCCCAAGGATAGGGGGATTGGCATGGTTTTCCAGAACTATGCTCTTTATCCTCACATGATTAGTAGAGAGAACCTTGCCTTTCCCTTCCGACTGCGAAAATGGCCGGAGGATGCCATTGATGAGAAGATCCGTTTTACAGCCAACACTCTAGGAGTGGGCTTTCATGCTCTCCTGGGACGCTTTCCCCGAAGCTTGTCAGCCGGGCAAAAACAAAGAGTCGCCCTCGGAAGGTGCATCATCCGAAACCCAAGGGCATTTTTGCTGGATGAGCCGCTGTCTAACTTAGATGCAAAGCTCAGAATAAAGACGAGAAGAGAGATCAAACACCTGCTAGCGAGATTCCGCATCACCACTGTCTATGTCACCCACGATCAGGCAGAGGCGGTAGCCCTGGCTGACAGGATAGCCATCATGCGGGAAGGTAAAATTGAGCAGGTGGGCAGCTTCAACGAGGTCTATTATCATCCTTCTAATCTATTTGTGGCCGGTTTTATTGGTGATCCTCCCATCAATCTCTTATCATTAGGTTTAAGAGAAAATCCTTACGGCCTTTTCCTGAGTAATCACCTGCGCATACAACTGCGGAGATCCCGGTCTGAATTGCTGAGAGAAAAAGGTTATTTGGGAAAAGAGATAATTTTGGGTCTTCGTCCCGAAGAGATTAAATTGAGAGAAAACCTTCCTGCCTCAGAAAAAATATGTAGCTTTAGGGCTCATGTAGATGAGATTGAGTTCACCATACCATCCATGCGTCTCTTTTTAAGCTTCGGTGAACACAAGCTCATAGCAAATGTTGATCCATCAACCAAGATAAAGAGGGGTGAAGATCTAGAATTTGCTTTCGACACCGAAAAAGTTAAGCTGTTCGACCCGAGAAGTGGACTAGCTATTGTTAATTGATCTCCTTCTAGGTAGTTACTCTCATTCGTCTTATCAAACATTCTCTTCCCGCTTTAATTTCCAGTGAGGCCGAACTGCACTCCGGACATTTGAAAAGGGGAAAATACACATGATAAAAAGGGTCATCATTGAGACTTATGCTTCCCTCATATCCACACCTCTTACATTTTATTCTGGTGAGAATTTTCTTTATGTAAACCTTTGTCCCCTGGGCGGGGGTATTCTTAAAAAGCTCCTTTAACCAGAAACGAATCTGCTCAGGATTAAGGGCAGTCAACTCTCCCAGCTCCAGATTAAGAGATAAAACTCTCCTCACCTTTTTCTCCTTAACCTGTTTCAGTACGGTCCTGACAATGGCTTGAGATGCGGAAAGGTCGTGCATGACTTTTATTCTCCTGGATGAAAGCACTACAGAGGCAAGGGTTCTAAGGCTAAGATAAGACTCTTCAGCCCTTGTTAAAAAGGCAAAGCCTGGATTATCTCTTTCATACCTTTTCCGGTAATGCAGTTTGTTGGGATTACTTTGATGGTTGGATTAAGCCGGTAGACATCTCCGGCCAACTTTTCTGGAGATACCCCCATGGCCTCTGCAAGATCAATCTTATTAATCACCACCACATCAGCCTCAGAAAAGATATAAGGATGCTTTCTCACCATCCAAGGGCCTTCGGTAACCGAAATCACCACGATCCGGCGATGCGAACCAAGAGGAAAATCTGCTGGACAGATGAGGTTTCCCACGTTCTCTATAAACAAGAGGTTAAGAGTTCTCAGATCAAACTTTCTCAGAGCCTTTTTAACCAAATTGGCATCCAGGTGACATTCCTTGCCGGTATTCACCTGGATCACCTTTATCCCTTCCCCCTTGATCCTATCCTGGTCAATGGTAGTGGTCAGATCCCCGGCGATAACTCCAATCTCATATTTTCCTTTTAAATGAAAGATTAGACCCTTAATTAAGGAGGTCTTCCCGGTCCCTATAGAACCCATTACATCTATAGCCAGTATTTTATGTTCATCTAAAATTTTTCTGTTTTTTCGGGCAAGTTCTTCATTTTTCTTGAGTAGATCCTCTTCTAATTCAATATCGAAAATCTCTCCTTCCTTTGCTTTGATTGGTTCCATAAATGCCTCCTCATTATTTTGTTCTTCTCGTTCCGACTTCACCTGATTTAATCAAGGCCCATTTAGTCAAATAGGGCCCTACTATTTCGGTAATTACGGTAGTAAAAAGAAGAATATTAATTACCACAAGAGCAAGGTCTCTTCCAGCTATCCCATAATTTATAAAATCGCTTTTCACCACTATAGCTAAGGCTAGAGCAACTCCCACTTGAGGAAAAAGAGAAAAACCGATATATTTCTGGACAGTTTCAGGAGCGTGGGAAACTCTGGCTCCAAAAGAAGCACCTGAAACTTTACCCAACATTCTCGCTCCTGTATAGACCAGCCCCATTAATCCAATTTGAGGCAATAGTTTAATATTCAAATGTGCCCCGGCTAAACAGAAGAAGGCCATATAAAGAAAAGGAGTAGCCTGCTCCCAAATACTTGCAATACTGCGGGAACTTCGGGGAGCCAAATTAGCCAAGGTGATTCCTAAAGCCATATTGGCTAATAGACCTGAGAGATGGAAACGGGTAGCTAAACCGATACAAACCAGAATGGCTCCCATGGTGAGTGCAAATATATCAGTGCGGGAGCGGGTTCGCCGGGCAACCAAACTCAGTACTAAACCAATTGAGCCTCCTAGCAATAATGCACCAAAAATCTCTAGACCAGGGTTTCCCAGAACTGTTCGGAAGTTAAGTCCTCCCTTGTGAACAAGAAGAACTTTTGCTATAGAAGAGGCAAATGCATAAAGAATCAAAGCTATGCCATCATCAAGGGCCACCACCGACAAAATAGTGGTGGTGAGATCTCCTCTGGACCTTGTTTCTTCCAGAACCATGACCGTGGCTGCCGGAGCAGTAGCTGAAGAAACAGCAGCCAGAACTAAGGCTTCGTATAATCTATGAGTCAATAAAAACACAGAAATCATCACCAGAAAAAAAGCACCTAAAGCCTCGCAAAGAACGATTGCAGCAATTGACTTTCCCAGACGTCTTAAGTTAGAAATGAGTAGCTCTCTTCCGATACCGAAGGCAATTAACCCTAAAGCGATGTCGGAGATAAGGTCTACTCTATTAAGAATACTCTCACTAAATAGTCCCAAGACTGACCCCCCAAAAACAATCCCCATGATTACCCAACCTGTAATGACAGGGATTTTTAGTCGGGTAACTATTTTCCCACCTATAAAGCTTAGAATAACCGCCATCCCTACAACTAAAAGTACATTCATTCTTGAGTATCCCTTAGTCTACTCCCTCAGTAAAAATGAGGTGACTTTTGCCAAAGCCTCACCGGCAAACTGAAAATAGCAGCTATCTCGTCTTTATCGAGCTCCATATCTTTTTTCCACGCTTTGACCATTTTTCCAATCGTGCCTTCATCTTTAACCAAGGCCAAGATCAATTTTGGTTCTTTTCGCCGGCCACCCAGGCTAGTTCGAAACTCTTTAAAAAGTGGCATCCTAAAGGCCAGAAATTCCTTAAGTTCTTGTGCCTCAGCTACCAGCAAATCCTCTACTCCCTCCTCTATTAAAACATCCATAAAGTCCTCCAAATATCGGTTTTCGTAAAGAAAAATGCACAAAATCTCCATCTTCTCACCTCCCCCTTTCTTTTTTTCCCTAATTCCTGCCTCGCCTGCTTTTACAATCCATCTCTTTGCTTCATATCCACCCTCTTCTTTTTAGTACTGTAGCGGCCGCTCCCAGGGCACCAGTATTTTCGCCAAGTTTTGCCGGAACTATCCTCACTCCCCTGATAGCCACCTCAAGGGCGTATTTTCGGGCATATTTTCTTACCGGTTCGAATAAAAGGTCGCCGGCGGCGGTCATTCCACCAGATAGAATGACCATCTCGGGGTTTATGATATTAACCAGGCTGGCAATACCTATTCCCAGGTATCTTGCCGTTTCCTGAGCTATCTCCTGGCTAAGCTCATCTTCCCTTTCAGCCGCCCGGTATACCAGCTCACAGGTAATATTTTCCAGACGGCCATGCACTAACTGCCGCAGAAGGGTCTTCCTCCCTTCTTTTATGAGAGAGACTGTGCGTTTTATTACCCCAGTTGCTGAAGCATAGGCCTCTAAGCATCCTCTTTTCCCGCAACCACAAACCAGTCCTCCCTCATGGATTATCATATGGCCTATTTCGGCAGCCGTGTCCCAGGCTCCGTGAAGCACTTCTCCTCCAATAATTATTCCTCCCCCTATTCCTGTACCCAGGGTCAACAAAACTAAGTTATCTACCTTTTTTCCTACCCCTATCCACCATTCAGCTAAGGCGGCAGCATTAGCATCGTTTTCCAGAAAAATGGGTAATTTAAGCTGGTCTTCTAAAATACTAACCAAGGGTACATTGTTCCATCCAGGAAGGTTAGGGGCAAAATGAATTATTCCCTTTTTAGTATTTAGAGGTCCGGGACTACCAACCCCTACTCCTTCTATTGAGGCCGAAGAAATCCCTTGTAGCTCTCCTTTTTCGAGGACAGCTCTCACTGAGCTTACTATCTGACAGAGAGTTTTTTCCTTACCCTCCCGGGCTAAGGTAGCTCGGATATCCTTAGCCACAATCCTTTCTTCACTACCAACAAGAAGAGAAACAATATTGGTTCCTCCCAAATCCACTCCCACAATGTAATTCGAGCTATGTTTCATTTGCCTCCCTTAACTTAAGAAGACCTTTTAAGATCAAAAATTTTCGAGTAATTTCTAAAATTTTATCAGAATCCCCCTCGTGGTCAAGGAAAGACAGAGGTAGAGGAGTAAAATGCAGGATTGAAGGATTAAGTAGAGGAGAGAAGGGTCGTGGGGGAGGGCAAAGACATATTGGCGTTGAGGTCATCAAATTTTAATGTATAATTCATTATAAAAAGGGGCGTAAATTATGAGAACCACTTTGAACATCTCATCTGATCTCCTCAAGGAGGTAGCAAAAATTTATGAAAAAAAGAGCACATCAAAGGCGGTTGAAGAGGCATTAAAAGATGCGGTAAGGAGAAAGAGAGCGGAGTCACTTCTAAACCTCGCTGGCAAGATAAAGATAGAAGATCTCACCAAGGAGTTGGAGGATGCGGAACTTATTTGATAGGCATTTTGAACTCATCCCTGGCGTTTCACTTTTTAAGGAAGCAGGACTCCTGAGAAGAAAAGCGAGAATGTAGCTGGATCTAAAGGAAGAAAGGAAAGATTAGAGGATTAGATTTTAGAGGGAGAAGGAGACTAATCCAGCAATGACCGCCACCATCCCGGCATTTTTGCAGTCATTCTTTCTTCTCTTTATGACGGTCCCGCGAAGATTTCGCTTCCAAGTGTTTACCACGGCCTTAATGCGGCCTCTCATAGTCTATTGAAGTTCTTTTACAGCCACTTTTTTCTGCGAAAGTAAACCACCATTGAGAGGCCTATAGCAACCATCGTGAGCAAAACTACAAGGTAACCCCACCTCCAGCCAAGTTCTGGCATAAATTGAAAGTTCATTCCATAAATACCTGCTACAAACGTCAAAGGAATGAATATGGTAGCAATGATGGTCAATACTTTCATAACCTGGTTCATTCTGTTACTGATGGTTGAAAGATAAATATCAACCATCCCTGAAAGTACATCCCGAGAACTCTCTATGGTATCAATTACCTGGATGGTATGATCATAAACATCTCTTAAGTATATGCCGGTAGACTCCTGAATAAGGGCTGATTCTCCTTTTTCCTTCTCTAGACGACTGATTACCTCCCTTAATGGCCAGATCGACCTTCGCAAAGATACCATTGCTCTCTTTAAATAGTGAATGGCCTCTGACGTTTCCGGCAGAGGATTGGTCACCAACTCTTCCTCCAGAGACTCCATCTTTTCTCCCAGTTGTTCCAGGATTATGAAATAGTTATCGACAACGGTATCTATCAAAGCGTAGGCAAGATAATCGGCTCCCATTTTTCTTATGCGGCCTTTGCCACTTCTAAGTCTTTCTCTCACTGGATTAAAAACATCTCCCTCTCTTTCCTGGAACGAAATGACAAAACTTGGGCCAAGAATCAAACTCACTTGCTCTGTCTGAACTTCATCCTCTTTTTCATCATAATAAAGCGTGTTTAAAACTATGAAGAGGTAATCTTCAAAATCCTCTAGCTTCGGACGCTGTTCGGTGTCCACAATGTCCTCTAAAGTTAGCGGATGTAAGCCAAAATGTGTTCCGATTTTTTGGATCAAATCTAGATCGTGAATCCCATCGCAGTTAATCCAGGTCACCGTTGGCTTATCCTTAAAAGGAAAGGATTCCTCAATTGTTTTTATTTGTTTCTCCCCAAAATTGGCTTCATCATAGTCAATAAGGGTAATCCTAACCTGGTCGGTCTTTTTCTCCTCCGGCTGAACAAGAGTCCCTGGCGGAAGACCGACCTTTTTTGACCGCCTCTTAATGAGTTTTAACATCTCTGATCACCTCCTGCACTGAGTATATGGTAGATAAAAGGTATGGCGAACTTACTACTTGGCGAAAAACTCTCTCACGGTATCGTCCAAGAAAAATAAAGCAAATCTCAGGGGTTGTCAACTCATCCTGGCGGAAAGCAAAATGAGGATCAGGCAATTCACTCA
>JBHIEA010000025.1:0-14189 GCA_046760365.1 bacterium | reverse complement strand
GCCTTTGTATGGAATTTTAACATTTTCGACTTAATCTGGCTCACCACTCAGGGGGGACCGGGAAACACTACCCAGACCCTGCCGGTTCTTATTTACCGCAGAGCTTTCAAAACCTTCCGTTTGGCAGAGGCATCATCCATTGCGGTAATTATCATGATATTCTTAGCTGCGGTGGGCCTGGTTTACTTTAAGCTCCTCGCTCCCAAAAAAGAGGAGAGAGTTATTGTTTAAAGAAGAGGTAGAATTTTGAACATGAGAAGACCGGTTGAGCTTTCCCTGGATTACCTTGTGATTGCTGTTGTCCTAGTGGGAGTACTGTCTCCTTTTGTCTATGTAGCATTCTCATCCTTTAAGCCCTTAAAGGAGATAATGACCGTAAGGCCTGCGTTCTTGCCCCATCAGCCTACTTTAAAAAATTACCAGACTCTTCTTTTAGCCAGAACCCCCATCAGGAATTTTCCCCTATTTTTATACAACAGTTTTAAAGTTTCCTTAGGCACCGCTCTTTTTACTCTTCTCCTGGCCTGTTTGGGAGGATATAGTCTGGCCAGATACCGGTATCCGGGTAGAGACCTTCTGGCAAGGATGATGTTATTCGTCTATGTTTTCCCGACAATTTTGCTCCTGGTCCCGGTCTACAAAATGTTCTCCCATTTTAACTTGCTGGACACTCATTTTGCTCTCATAATTGTATATACTACCCTGGCGGCTCCCTTCTGTACCTGGCTTCTTAATTCTTTCTTCCGGGGAATCCCTGCTGAACTTGAGGAAGCAGCTATGGTTGATGGAGCTAAAGGATTCACTATCTTTTCCCGCATCGTCTTTCCTCTGGCAGCTCCTGGTATCCTGACTGCCGGGGCGTATGCATTTATAACTGCCTGGGGGGAGTATATGTTTGCCTTGGTTCTGTTGATGTCTAGTTCTCAAAGAACCGCTCCCCTGGGTCTGGCCACATTTACGGCGGAACAGTATATTGAATGGGGTCCTCTTCTGGCAGGCTCCTGGCTTATAATTTTGCCCATTGTAGTTTGCTTTCTTCCTCTAGCTAAGTACTTTATCAGAGGATTTATGGCGGGAGCAGTAAAAGGCTAGGAGCTTTGATGATTTAAAAAACGGTAGCCGCAACCTTTAGGTTGGGCAAAGAAGGATTGTTACGTAAAAACGCAGGCTAAAGCCGGCGGCTACCAATTGCAAAAAGAGGGAAGGAGGATGACGATGATCAGATTAAGAAAAGTAGGTCTTATGGGTATCATGCTCTGTTCTTTTCTACTATTTAGCTTCTTTTGGAGCTGTGAATCTATCTTCGGTAAAACATCATGGTCTCAGGAAGTGAAAGTACATATTCTCAAAGATGTCTACATTCTTCCTGCTGCTGAACTGGTAACTACCAAAACCCACCCCGATATCATTGAAATAGCCAATGAGTACCTGAAGGTATCCGTGGTCCCTAATCGGGGCCGCCTTGTCTTTGATTATTTTTTTAAACCTACCGATCATAGCCAGCTCTATAATAGCAGCAGACCATCCCCCACCATGACCCCAGCCGGATACATAGTGGAATTTGGAGGATATTACCTCTCAGTTCCCTGGAATCCAAGAGCTCGTCAACCCTACGATTTAGAATATAGGATCGTTGAAGATACTCCGGCAAAAGCTAAAGTTTACCTATGGGGCAAAGATCCTCTCAAACACATTCTCATGGAAGGCTGGATAACTATAAGACAATCCTCCTCTCTGGTAAAGATAAAGGTCAAACTAACTAACAAGGGCAAAAAGAAATGGAATATCAAATTAAGTGATTACGCCGTTATCGCTCCCGGGGGACGACTTACCTCAAACAGCACCTTTCTAATTCCCACTTCTAAGGTTAAGATTGGTAAGAGTGAGAATGAGTGGATGGGGAAAGAGGGAAGTGTGGTGAATTGGCCACAGAGCTGGTCTAATTGGTCCGGGTTCAAACAACTAGGTTCCTTCTCGACCGAGATAGAGGAGATGTCAGCGCCTTTTATAGGTATGATTAATTATGATAGCAAAGACACTTTTATCAAACTATGGGAACCACCTAATTTCTTTGATGAGCTTAAAATATGGAGTTGGGGGGTAAGCTTTGAAGAGATGAAAGGTGGAACTCCTACTGCCAATCTTGAAAACAAAAAACGAGCCTTTTCTCTATCTCCCGATGAATCAGTAGAGTTCTTCACCTATTTTTATGCTCTGGGAGAGATGGAAAATTTAACTATGGCTAACATAAACTTTGCGGGGTGGATAAGTCCTGACAAGACTTTATACAGCCTCGATAAGGATAGATTTTTGCAGGTAAAATCTCAAGTAGGTGCGAGCAAAAATCATGAAAATTTAAATCTAGCCATTTACCTATTAAATCAAAAGGAAGAACTGGTAAAAGAAATACACCGGGAGCAAATCGATACCATATCGCCAAGGGGGCCTTATTCAGTTGCATTTAAGATTAAGCTAGGAGACTTGCCCGATGTGGAATCTCGGTATTCTCTTAAAGCCCAACTCTCCGACGCCCAGGGCAGTATTCTTTTTGCTGCCAAATCAGCGTTATTTACAGTAAAGTAAAGGTAGATTCCCGATGGATTTTTTGTTTATGAAACCTTAAGTACTGGGGAGAGCATAATTATTCAGAAAAAGAATTCAATCATAGAAAGAATATGAAGAAAACACCAGGCAAACCTAAAAAAGGAGTCGAAAATGCGTGTTTTAGCAGTGGGAGCCCATCCTGATGATCTTGAATTTCTCTGTGCAGGAACCTTGGCTAAATTCAAAGAAAAAGGAGGCCAGATCTTTATGTCCTATCTTTGTGACGGGAGTATGGGGCACTTCGAGATCCCCGGACGTGAACTAGCAAAAATTAGAAAAAAGGAGGCTGAGGACTCGGCTAAAATCCTGGGAGCAGAGATTCAGGGGGGAATGTTTCCCGATCTTGACATTTATCCGGATAAAGAATCGAGGAAAAAGGTGGTGGACCTTATAAGAGTTGCTCGACCGGACCTCATCATTACTCATTCTCCTAATGATTATCTATGTGATCACACCATAACCTCGAAGTTGGTCGTTGATGCCAGTTTCATCGCTACTTTACCTAACTATAAGACAGACCATAAGCCCCACAGCTTAATTTCCCCCATCTTCTTTATGGATACCCTTGCCGGGGTAGATTTCGTTCCCACTGAATATGTTGATATTAGCGACTTTATTGAGATAAAGGAGAAGATGCTCCTTTGCCACCAATCCCAGTGCAAATGGCTTCAAGAGCACGACGGAATTGATTATGTAGATTTTATGAGGAAAGTCGCCTCTTTTCGGGGACTACAATGCGGAGTGCCTTTTGCCGAGGGCTTCCGACCTTATTCAGTCTGGGGAAGGATCAAACCAAAAAGACTGCTGCCATGAACCTCTTTTGCTTTTCAAACGCATCTAAATTGTCGAAGTATCTTCTGGGGAGATTACATTTCTGTGGAGTATATCTTTTAACCTTCTCTTGGGTACATGAAGCACCCCCTTATTATCTTTCCAGTATTTAACAGAACCCCTGAAAGGTTCGAGAACTGGACTTTCATTGGGGTAACCCAAGGCGATAACTAAGTCAATTAGGTATCTTGAGGGAATATTAAATCTTTTTCTCAACTTTTTTCTTTCAACAGCACCGAAACAGCAGCAGCCTACCCCCTCCTCAAGAGCAGCTAAAATAAGGTTTTCTAGCGCCATCCCCACGTCGTGTTCGAATCCCCTCTTCTTCACTTCTTGATTAATCAAAACGATGACATAAGCGGGGGGTCTCTGCGAGGCAGGTGGTGAGCCATCCAGAATATACCCGGCCCACTGTAAACAACTGAAAACCCCATCTAACAAACCATCCTCATCAACAATCAGGTACTCACAGGACTGTAGATTGCCCGATGACGGAGCCAGCCTGGCAGCATTAACACATTTCTCCA
The DNA here is from genome assembly GCA_046760365.1 of bacterium. Classification (GTDB taxonomy): domain Bacteria; phylum Aerophobota; class Aerophobia; order Aerophobales; family AE-B3A; genus AE-B3B. The sequence goes on along the minus strand of JBHIEA010000025.1, from coordinate 10,227 downwards.
AAACTTCATAAGGAATTTTTCTGTTTCGAAAACGCCTAATCGTCCTGCGTTTGAGTATCATTTCATATATCTTCATTTTACCTCACCTCTAGGAATTTTCACAGCAGCATCGTCTGGATATTCTCTGGCTTTGATTATCATTACCAATAGTTATATCGGCTTCAGATAAATCTTCCCAGTTTTATTAGCTATTAAAACACTTTAGAAGTTGTTTTTGATAGTTTGTTCGTTAATATATCTTTGTCTATTGAATCTATAAAACTTGACTTTCCTGAGCACTCTGGAAATTCGATAGACTACAAAATCGATTTTTCTCAAAACCGGTCCTAGTTTGTTATCATAGATTGACGCATTCCCATCCCCCTCTTCTTTTGCGGACCGGTTTGGAAAAGAATCAGGATTTATCTCTCCAAATAAGGCATAATCCAAATCGCTGGGTTCAATATTATCATCTCTCACATATATATAGAAAAACTTCTTTTTCTTGACGTCATCGGGAAATTGAAACTTACGAATTTTGTTAGCCAGCAGTCTTCTTATTCTTCGAACTGAATTATCCCACCAGAGAGGTGACTGCCCAATTCCGAAATATCCTCTTGAAAATACATCACTCTTTTTAAAGTATGTAACTTCGGCCAAGACTTTGGCGTCCTGACGGTATTGCATAACTCTTGTTTCTTCTTCGTTTAATTCAACCGACATGGCCCTGTCTAGTAAGAATTTGATGAATTTTTCTTTACAAATGTCCTTGAAATCTTCCCTGAACACAACAGCGACACAATTTTTGGTCTTGTTCTCTCGATTGTAGCGGACTCGAATCTCATTTTCTAACTTCATAAATTCGTATTCATGCTCCGGGCGATTAATGGTCATAACCTCTCCCCAGTACTCACCACCGTTAATCGTTACCTTAACGTCTGAGCTCTTTCGGCTATTTGGAATTGGCGGTTCCAGGTCTACTGTGTTATTAAATTTGCTCAGTTCACAGAAGACATCCAGATTGGAAACATGTGAATCGAAATTATCCCTATCCTTCTTAAGTTTTTTTACAAAAGATGGATATCTTTGGTGTTTTTCTTTCAAAACTCTTAGTTCGTTGGGAAATTCGGCAACATGCAATAGACTGAAAAATAGTGGATGAATAGTAAGAATATCTGGGTAATTAACGATGTTATCTTCAACCCAGTCCTCGCCAAATAACTCATATATGATTCTGTTAAAATCCAAAACTTGTTTCACCTTATTTAAATCTTCTCTTTTCGCCCTACCAACAAATGGTTCCTTCATTCTGTATGTTTCCAGCATGCCAAGATTTCATGTAACCTCTTACCACTAAAAGAGTTCTCTCGCAGGATAACTTGAGTAGAATCTTTGGGACACGGGTTCTTCTAGCCGTTGATCCCTCATGGAACACTGGTGGGAGCGATCTCTAGCCTGCAGTAGACCTCATCAATTTTCCCTTGTATTTCAATGGTTAGACGGATTGCTTTTGCTACCTTCATATAGTGGTTAATCTCATCCAGAGAAAGCTTCCGGTCTCTTCTATCCTTCAGGTATTTTTCCATTACCTGATAGGCTCCGATTCGATATTCCCACACTTTCTTTGAGATGCCCTCAAAGTACTGGTCTTTGTTGATATAGACCCTTTGAGTCACCTCGTCATATCGTACCTTTTCCATTTTGTTTGAGCCACTTGCTGGATAGCCAGTCTCGGTTTGGGAAAGAGACAAATGTTTAAGTAAATGAAGCTCAACAAGCTCTTTGCCAAGATCGCTCAAAGCCCCAAAAACTTTATAATCATGGGTCAAGGGAATCCTAGGAAAGTCTATTTTTAGGAATTCCTGGTAACGCTCTCGGTAAGTGTTGGAGTAAAGAACAGCATAGATGTAATAAAAAATCTCTTCGGGAGTCGGCTCCGTTTCAAGAAATTCTTTTACGGCCTGCAAGAATTTATCGGTAAAATTTGGGATTTTCCGTTCCTCAGCCAATTCCTGGGAAAGAGCTAGATCCTCACGTGTATACTGGTAAAGATAAAGAGGAAAACAGTAGCAATTATCCCTTGAGGAGATAAGAGTCTTGTCTGTTATGCGGGAGGTAACCAAAATGTGTCGCCAAATTGGATCTCGCAACCTCTTAGTAAGATTTATTGCGAGATTACTCCTCTCCATCATATGTCTCATCAGTTTAAATCGGTCTCGTTCAATAAGCGCGCGGTGGTAACAGATGTACCGGGAATCAAAGGGCCTATAATCATACGGATAGATTAGATCCTCCCATTTTTCGCTTCTGACTCTTTCTCGTGTTCTCGAAACCCGCCAATGCTTGCCATTTCTTAATTTCAAGTCCATTTTGATTAAATGATTCGTCAGAGGTCCTGTGAACACCCTCATCTTTTGCACTATCTCATCGCCTGTAAATCCCACTAAGAAATGGTCTCGTGCCGTAGTTACGCCAAAAGACCACTGTCTGAAAATCTCCGTCATCTTCCAGAGTCTTCCATACTCCTCCTGGAGAGCAAAATCTTTGGGGACAAAGAAATAGTAAGGAGCGACAGGTTTAATTTCTTGCCACTTAGTTGTCTCGGTGTCGTTCTCCGAAAGGTATCCGTATTTTTCACTTCTCAGACCCCAGAGGTCGGCGTAGTAAACTTTTTTCTCTTTCTCCGGCCTCTCAAGTTTTACATAGAGGACGATAGTGACGCCCTGCTGAATATCAAAGACATTCTCGTCTTTGCCACCTTCGGGCGTTACCTCACCGAGTCTTGCAGAACCATGTAGATTTAAAAGATAAATCCTGTCAAAAGTCTCTAAAAGTTTTCTTCTCATACCCCTATGAATTACCCCTGAAAGATACGAGTTATTGGTGATAAAACCCAGGATTCCTTTACTAGCTTGCTCTATTTTCCAGTGACCAAACCGAATAAATTTTATGTAATCATCAGAAAGAGGTTGGATATTTCGCTCCTTCCTCACATCTTCTTTGTAAGTGTCCATCAAGTGTTCAATGAAATCCGACTTATTTTCTGAGCTCACTGAATAAGGAGGATTACCAAAAACAACCAAAATGGGAATTTTTTCTTTTATTTTCTGAGCCTCCCGCCCTTCTTTTGTAAGGTCGATGAGGAAACTTATCTCTCTGGGTTCTTTCATCTCCAGGGTATTGGTGAGGTAAAACTTGAATCGTTCATCCTCCTTGAGCTTATATCCCATCTGTTCCAAAACTATGGATGCCTTGAAATGACCCACCGTATAGGGAGCCATTAGGATTTCTAAGGCATGAAAATGAGGCAAGATATGCTCTTCTATATAAGATTTAACCAGTCCTCCTTTATTTCTTTCTTCTAGCTCCTTCTGGACTTGTTTGATTGCCTGAACGAGGAAGGTCAAAGTTCCTGCTGCTGGGTCAAGAAGGGTTACATCTGTCGTAGCAAGTCCTTCAGCTTTTGAGAATTCTTCCTTTAGGAGTTTGTGAACTGATCTTGTGATGTAGGAGACTACTGGCAGAGGCGTGTAATAAACTCCTAATCTTTCTCTTTCTTTAGGATTGTAAGTGGCGAGGAAGGTTTCATAAAAGTGAATCACCGGGTCCTCATCCCATCGAGTCGTCTTGAACTCCTTAAGAATCGAGGGAACATCCGCCTTCTCAAGCACCTGACTTATATCATCAACAATCCAGGATAAGGATTCTGGGAAATGTGGTCCGGTAAGAGAGTAAAAAATTTCCTTGAGCAAGGGAAGACTCTGAGGGATAGACTCCCAGGCAAGCTCCTTTTTGAAGCTATTTTTAACCCTCATTCTCGCGGCAAAAAGTCCATAGGTGATAGTCTGGGCATAAAGATCTGCAAAGCGCTCCTTGCTCAAAGTCTCTATGAGCTCTTCCTGAAAGGACTTGTAAAATCTGGTTATCTCTTCGTTTTCACCTGAGAGCTCTTCCTGTAAGATATGCTCAAGAAATCGGGTTCTTTTGGCCAGTTCGATGGAAAGGTCGGAGGAGGTTCTTATTTGAGGTGTAGAAAACGAGAAGAATTTTTCAAGAAGCTGGGAAAATAGGTCTACCTTCTCAGGAACGGGAGGATACTTCAGTCTCTGCAAAGTAAATTGGCGACCCACCTCCACCTGATCAATAAGGCTGCTACCTCTATATAGTCTGAATTCCAAAAAATTGGTTAGAATGAGGTTAGGTAGTGAGCCCAGATATCTCTTGAGCTGCTCGGACTCCCCAACATCATCGAGTTTCGCATCCGGTGGTTTTGCTTCAATATAACCTACGATCCGGCCATTTTCCCGAACCAGGAAATCGGGAATCCCCACTTCTGTCTTTTTAGGCTGAACAAGGACTCTTGCCAAATTTCCCAAAAGTCCAGAACACTCCTCAATAAGGGATTTAAAGGAAGAATAGAAGCTCTCCTCCGTGAAATCGCCTTGCACATAGATTCCGTGGATTTCCTTAAAGTAAGTGCCAAGAGTTTTCTCGAACTTCTCTCTCTGTCTTTTATTCATTTTCTAAACGGCCTCATTCATTGCTGTCTATGCAAGTCCCTGTTTCGGCACAGGTCATCCTAGAGATTGTGGTAGAATCAACACGAATAAGTGTCCAGTGCTTGTATTCAGCCATTTAGCATTCCTTAATCATATCTCCTTGGCAACTTTGGACAAGTCAATTATATACGAAATTCGCTTTTTGTTAAGTTTGGGATATATGCGAAGTTCGTACTATCTCTCATTTCGTTAGTATATGAGAATTTTTGCCCATTTTTCCTCCTATTTCCCAATATTAAATCTAGCCGGTCTTGATCTTTCTTAAATTTTTCATCCCAACATGAGTATAAATTTCACTCTAAAATTAAAGATTTCTTTGACAAGTCAACAAATTAAGGGTAGAGTATATAATAATAAACTCTGTAATCAATCAAATAAAAAGAGCTGTTTTCCAAGAAAGTATGAGTGGCTATCAACTAGGTGGCTGAAAGAGACAAGTAGATGAGAAAGAAATTAACTAAGACGGAAAGACAGGCGGTGCAGGAGTTTGTCGATGCTCTAGCCACTGCATTTCCAGAAAGGATTAAGCTTATGAGACTGTTCGGCTCCAGGGCACGAGGTCAAAGGGGTGAGCAATCGGACCTCGATTTATTGATAGTGGTGGATAAAGAAGATGAGAAATTAGACGATAAAATCATTGATCTTATGGGAAAAATTGGGGGCAAATATATCCAACTCATTGCTCCGCTTACTGTCTCTAACCACGAGCTTGAAAATCTCAACTATCAACTGTACAGGTTGTTGATGGAAGTACGGCATGCGGGAATAGATTTCTGGAGATCACCAGATATGCCTGAAGAGGGTGGTTGTTTTATTGAAAAAGTGGTAGATATTAACATCAAAAAAGGGGGCGATGGAATGAAGAGGATGATTAGAGAACAGATCGCTGCGGAAGTAAGGGAGGGAAGAGAAAGCTTAAGGGCTAGCCGGGTGTTAATTGACCACGACTTATATTCGGATGGCGTCTCCAAGGCTTATTTTGCCATGTTCCATCTATCCCAGGCAATTCTACTTTCCAGGAGGATAGAGAGAAAGAAACATTCACAGTTAATAGGTGCATTTCATCACCAATTTAGAAAGAGTGGAGAGATTGAAAATAAGTTTCATCGTGGGTTGGATAAAGCTTACGAGGATAGACAAAAGGCTGATTATAAGAGGTTTAAATTCTCTAAAGAAGAGGCAGAGAAGAGATTTAGTGAGGCCCAGGCTTTCATTGAAAGAATCGAAGAATTATTAAAACTGGACATTCAAAAGAAGGACTATAGTGGCCACTAATATAGATGATGATCTATCGATGTAGCATATTACTGAAAAGTAGATCCTAAAAACTAGTATTTACCAATTTCTATCTGTAGGTCTCAAAAGCCTAAGTTAGGCTGGGCGTCAAGCGAGAGAGGTGAACTTTTGCCCTCCCTGATTTTGGAATAGGCACAGGCAGCTACCATGGCAGCGTTATCGGTGCAGAGTTCTAAGGGAGGGAAGAAAATCTCGAGGCCCTGGGGCTTTTCTTTTTCCAGAAATGAGCGAAGGAAAAGATTGGCTGATACTCCTCCTCCCAAAATAATTTTTCTTACTTTTTTTAGGTAAGCCGCCTTAAAGAGATTCTGGCTAAGCATTTGAGCTACCTTGAGCTGGAAGCTGGCAGCAATGTCAGCCGTAGGAATAGAGACTTTTTTCTTTTCTAAATCTTTAACATAATAGAGCACGGCTGTCTTTATTCCGCTGAAGCTAAAGTCCAGGGTGTCGTTTTTGAAGTGAGTCAAAGGTAGATCTACGGACTGAGGGTTTCCCTTTTTAGCTATTTTTTCAATCGCCGGCCCCCCTGGGTATCCTAAATTAAGGATCCTGGCCACCTTATCAAACGCTTCTCCCACAGCATCATCTCTGGTGGTACCCAATATCTCATATTTTCTTTCTCTTGATAAATACACGAGTTCGGTATGACCGCCAGAGATGATCAAACCTGTCAAAGGGGGAATAATTTCCGAATAGCTAAGAAAATTAGCATAAAGGTGGGCTTCCAGGTGATTGATACCGATAAAGGGTAGCTCAAGGAAGTAAGCCAGCCCCTTGGCTGCGGTCAATCCTACCAGAAGTGACCCTAATAGACCCGGTCCGTAAGTAGCGGCCACAGCATCTAAATCCTTTAGCTTTATCCGGGCTTGGCTTAGAGACTCTTTTATGATAGGGATGATGACTTCCAGATGCTTCCTTGAGGCTATTTCAGGAACTATCCCCCAGAATTTTCGATGCAGCTCTACTTGAGAGGCTACCACATTGGATAGGATCCTTTTCCCATCTTCCACCACCGCGGCAGCTGTCTCATCACAGGACGTCTCTATTCCCAGAATAAGCATAAGATACCCTTCAAGATCAGTTTAGGTTAAATGAATCGGTTTTCCTTGCGCTTTTTTGGCCGCCTCCATCACCGCCTCAGAAAGAGTAGGATGAGCGTGACAGGTACTACCTATCTCATCGACAGTTAATTCCCATCTAATAGCCAGAGCAATTTCATGCACGAGATCGGCTGCATGAGGCCCTATGATCTGTCCGCCGAGAATCCTACCATTTTCCTCCTCCACCACCAGTTGCACAAAGCCGTCTGTTTCACCCAGGGCCTGAGCTTTACCGGAGGCAGAAAAAGGGAATCTACTGGTCTTGGCTTCAATTCCTTCAGCCCTGGCCTTATCGAGAGTAAGTCCTACTGTGCCAATCTGAGGAGAAGTAAAGATACAATTGGGGATACTGGTGTAGTCAATTTTAGAATCAACTCCCAGCGCGTCCTCGGCTGCCACAATCCCCTCCTCAAAGGCTACGTGAGCTAAAAGAAATCCTCCCACCACATCACCCGCGGCATAAACGCTTTCCTGATTTGTCTGCATCCTTTCGTTAACTACAATGTTTCCTTTTTGATCAAGTCTCAAATCCAGATTTTCCAGACCAAGGTGGTCAGTGTAGGGAGATCTTCCTACGCAAACGAGCATTTTTTCTGCGGAAACTTTCTCACCATTATCCAATCTCGCAGTAAGGCTATCTTTCTGGTAATCAGTTATCGCTTCTAGTCTGGTGTGAGTGAAGATTCTTATTTCTCTTTTTTGAAGGATTTGTTTCATCATCAGGCTAATTCTTTTATCCTCTTGGGGAAGAATCCTATCCATCATCTCAACCATAGTGATCTGGGTTCCCAGAGGACTAAAAATAGAAGCAAATTCACAGCCAATTACCCCTGCTCCTACGATAAGGAGACTTTGGGGAATTTGCGCAAGTTCTAAGGCTCCCTCACTGGTGAGGACGGCCGGATGATTGAGGTCAATAAAGGGAAGTAAAATAGGCTTAGAGCCAGTGGCGATGATAGTAGAGTCGCCTTCGATTTTCTCTTTACCCTCGGGTGTTTCAACCTCGATTCTATGAAGGTTAAGAAAGCTCGCCTTTCCCTTCATTAATTTTACTTTGTTTGCTTTAAGGAGATACTCGACTCCTTTTCTGAGTTGGGATACGATTCCATTTTTTCTTTGCATCATGCGGATAAAGTCCGGTTTTATCCGGTCTACTTCAATCCCTAACTTTTTTGCCCCTCTAATGAGAGAAAGAGCTTCCGTGGAGGCTAGAAGCGATTTGGTCGGAATGCAGCCCCGGTTAAGACAGGTTCCTCCGACTCGGGCTTCTTCTATCAAGCTAACCTCAACACCCAATTGGGCTGCCCGAATGGCCGCTACGTACCCGGCCGGACCAGCACCGACAATCATAATCTTAGTATGGCTCAATCTCCTTCCTCCTTTCTAGATCTTCTCCAGGACCTCCTCTACTGGCTTTGGTTCAGTTGCCATTATCTTTTACCTCCATTTACCCTAAATTCAAGAGATTTGAGGGTGGAAACAGGGCTTCGCCGATTCCTTCGGAATACCCCCTCGGGCGGCCCCCCCGACAAAGCCGATGGTTGCTGCCTTTCGGCACTCTGCCCGTCCGCTCAGGGCATGAGATTTCAAGCCTCCCCCCTGTCTAATCCAAAGGAACTATGAAAGTTCTTTACTTCAAACTAAGAGCTGCTAATACAATCATTCTCCGATCATTTGGTAATCTGTCTCACCTGGTGGTTGCTTATCTCAGACATTACTGCTTTGACGATTTCTGGTAGTTTTTGCTGGAGTGCGCGAGAAAGCTGAAGGTTCCAGTCTATTGAGTCCGGCTCTACCCCAATAATTACCATATCTCGGGGTCTTGCTTTGGCTTCCATAGCCGCCAGACACTCTATCAGGCCCATCTCATGTAGTGAGAGGAGCTTATTATGCTCACTTTTAATACGGGAAGGTAAAATTCGATAAATGGTTCCCGGTGGCTTTCCCCCCTTTGCCGCATCGATAACAACTATCTTCTTCCTTTTCTCCAGTAAATGCAAGACAGAAAACAGAGCCGTTCCGGCATCCATGAGTTCGATGTTGGGAGGGAGCTTTTCTTTCTGCAGTTCTCTAATTACGTGAACACCAACCCCTTCATCTCCCAGGAGTATATTCCCCACCCCCAAGATAAGAATATCTGGACAATCGCTCATAAAACTATGAGGCCGAGTGATGGACTCCATTGGCATTCTCTTAGATTAGCTCAGCCGCTTCTAAAAGTCCCGGAACATATCTATCCCAGCCTAAGGACATAATATGAACTCCCTGGCACATTCCCTTCATTTCTTTAACAAGAGAGGCAGCAATCTCAATGCTCCTCTTAGGCCGATCTTCCCTGGAAGCTTCTGTCATGATCTTGATAAATTTATCGGGAACCGCGACTCCGGCCACATTAGCATTCATAAATCGAGCCATTCCGGCTGATTTCAATAGAACTATCCCTAGCATTATGGGGACCTTGATATGCTCTGCCACCTTCATAAAATTTTCAAATTTTTTGACCTCATAGACTGCCTGGGTCTGAAAAAACTCTGCTCCGGCTTCCACCTTAGCTTCCATCTTGATTATCTGAGGTTCCAGGGGATCGGCTCCGGGATTGGCCACCGCACCCAGACACAGATCTGGTGAGCCGTCCAGCTTATTTCCCGCCATATCATAACCATTAACCAGATCCCTGGCTGCTTTAAGCAGGTTAATAGAATCCAGATCAAAGACCGGCTTGGTCTGGGGATGATCTCCCAGCACTACGTGATCTCCGGTTAGACAGAGGACATTCTCAATTCCCAGGACCGAGGCAGAAATGAGATCAGACTGAAGAGCTAATCTATTTCTATCCCGACAGGTTATCTGAAAAATCGGCTCAAATCCTCTTTCCTTTAACAAACGGCACACAGCCATAGAGCCCAGCCGCATCACCGAACTCTGATTCTCGGTTACATTGATAGCGTGAGCTTTGTCCTTTAAAAGATCCACCTCTTCCAGCATAGGTTCTATATTTGTACCCTTGGGAGGTCCAATTTCTGAAGTAATTACAAACTTACCCTTCTTAAAGAGATCTCTTAGCTTCATAGAGTAGGCAGTCTCCTTTCTTGAGTCTGTTCCACATACAAATCTTAAAAAGGCTCATTCAGAAGAAACAGATACTTCCTCTTTCGGCTTCTCTTCAACGGTTTCCAGTGCCCAGAAAATAGATTTCTTTCTCTCGGTCCGAGCAAGCATAAGATTGTAATCCCGGGCCGAATGAATCTTTCTTAAGTTTTCTAGCTTCCCTATATTCTGAAGCCTCTCATAGA
>JBHIEA010000024.1:0-14887 GCA_046760365.1 bacterium | reverse complement strand
GTATATTCCTGAAGCATTATTCTCTGCACCGCAGACCAGACGGTTTCAAAACCCCTTAACTCCGAAATGCTCTCAGGATCGGACAGGTACTTTTTAAACTTCTCCGGGTCCTTTCTCAAGGCATCGTACTCCTCTCTGACCATCTCCAGAGTTTCTCTCTTCATCTTCTCCACCCAGCTTTTAAACTCCTCAATTTTAGCCAGCTTTATCTCCCTCTCTTTCCTTGAAAGATCGCTATATCTTAGCTTTGTGGCTTCTCTCTCCAGACTTCTTAGAGTTAAATCTATGCCCGGCTCTATCATCTCGGCATATGTCCCATACTGATAGGTCATCACGGGGCTTCTGAAGATCTGGGACTTTATGATCTCCCTCATCCTTCCCTCGTTCCATAGCTTTTTGAAATAGGAGCCAGAGAAGACCTCCTCCATCTCCTCCTCATCTTCAAGGTCTATTAACGGACTTTTCCGAAAGTCAAAGAGCTCCCCTCTCCATTCATCAACTGTGGAGGTGATCTCCCTTTGTAGTCTCTTCGTCCCCTTACCGTCATAGTCATATTTAATCCAGGCCTCCTTATCCCTGGGAATAAAGTCGAAGCTGATCTCAACCACCTCAAAATACCCTCCGTATGCTCCAGCTAGAAGCTTCAATCCCTTCTTATACAAGGTATCGGTAGGAGCGGTGAATATCATATAGGAAGTAAACTTCTGGGGCTGGCTGAAATCTATCTTATGAGAAAAGACCAGAGGAAGGGGCAGTTGCCAGAAGAGCTCCCTCTTTGGAAAAATGGGGATTCCCTGACCAAATCTGTAGACCCTCACCCCTCTGGAGAAAAATGGTGTCTTTTGGGTAGCCCTCTCCTTGACTCCCCATCTTAAGTAGATGGACGTAAGAACTTCATTCGGGCCCAATACCTTAAAACTCAAAAGAGAGGCGAAGATAACCCAGACTACCACTGAAAAGGCAAGATTCATTTTAAGATTGCTCCCAAAGAAGCTAAAGACCCGGGAAACCCTCTCATAACCCTTTTTTGTGGTTACCGCCTGACAGAGAAGGCGCTCTACTTTCAGCTTGAGCTCCTCTATCCTCCTTCTCTGTGCCCGCTCGGTTTTTATCTTAACCCGTCTGAAGAATACCCCCTTGACCGCTTTCTCTCCCTCGAGAATGTCTATCTTTGCCTCTCCAAAGAGATGATAGAGCCTGTCATAAAAGTTGCTTAAATTTTCCCCTTTTTCATAGGTAATATATGGATTGTCCCCGAAATGAAAGTTACCGGTGGTGTTTCTCAAGCTCTCGAATGCCTCCTCGATATTCTCCAGACACCTTATCCTTTCCCTTTTCCCCTTCACATTTTTCAAGGAATCAAAGCTGGAGTAGATCTGCTGGCGTATTGAGGAGGTCGTGGTCAAAAAAGCCTTCAGGTGGCTTGACTTCTCCCTGAACCCCTTTCCCAGGATACTTGAGGTAAAATCAGAATCTCGACCAACAAGGGGAAAATACTCCTCCGGAGATGAATTTGCGGTGGCCACCTTGAGTGGCACCATCTGAAAGCCTTCCAGATAATGAAGGAGCAGGTCGCGCCTCAATTGGTCAAGCTTGATCACCACCCCCTCAAGCCCAGCCTCCCTCCTTGCCCTTTGGCTGAACTCTTCAAGAATTGACTCAAATCGCTCGGACCAATCCCGGGCAAAGTCAAGGCTTACCTGATAGCTGGTTAAGATCTCCTCCAGGATATCTCTCACAGGGGTAATCTTCAGGAAGATATTTTCCTCTCGAGCAACCGCCTCGATGTTCTTCAAACACTGCTTAACCTCCTTGGCAAAGTAGTCCCGGGAGCTTCTACCAAACCGAGGATAAATCCTGGTGTATTGGGAGCGGAAGTTGACCTGAACCCATCTTTTAGCGCCTACAAAATTCCTTATGAAGGAGAGACCAGGAACAAAAGCTATAACCACTCCCTGAAAGATCCTGGTTAGAGTATCCCCTAAAATGCCCTCCAAGAAAACCGTTGCCGGAGCCCAAAACCAGGGAAAGTTAAAGATCGTCCAGTAGATAAAATAGCCTACTGCGCAGGCGGCGGTGAACCTCAAAAAAATTCGAAGCTTGAAAATACCCCAATTGTGACTGTCCTGAATTTCAGCGTTGTGTTCAAACCTTTTGACCAGTGGGACATCCTCTGGATTTGGCCTCTCCTCAGGACTGATGAGGATCCTTAAAATTCGGGGAAGTTCGGCTGGACCGGTGGATTTTTTGTCATCTACCCATATCTTGAAGCATTTCTCGCTCAGCCTCCCCGGATCGGAGATAACAATGCTTCCCTTGTTCTTATCGAGAGGATGAGGAATCTTATAATACTCGATTAGGTGATTAATCATCTTCTGATCCCCTATAGCCCAGTCCAATTACCTTCAGCTGGGCCTCAAGGGCAGCTAAGGTTTGTTTAGCCCGAACCACAAGGTCCTGCTGGAAGCTCTCAGAGGTCAGGCCTTCAAAGCCAAGCACATCCGGACCTAATAGGATTTGAGGGGCTCTAAACATCATCCCGCCCACGTAGATGCTCTCATCAACCCTGATATCTCGCTCTACCTGAGGAAGAAAGAGGAAGGCTCGATCAAATTTTTCCTCCATGGTCCTCTGACCCAATTCCCTTATTCTTCCTCTGATTCTTCTGATCCTCTGCATACGGGGATCATGCCAGAGAAGCTGCTCCCTATATATCAATCCCTCCAAGGGATTGCAATCATTGATAAAACCCCTCAGCCTTCTCCACCAGCCAACACAGGGCTCCAATCGGTTAAGGTGGGAGAGCCTCGTATCTGAGATATAAAGGTGAGCCATAAGGAGGATTCCTCCGTAGGTAAAGGCTAAGTCTGGCCAGTGGGTGAACTCGCAGGTTTCATGCGCATCATAAACCCAGGTGGCCTTGCCACCCAAAATCTTCCGGTAGTGAGCCTGGTTGCTCCGAGTCAAGGCATCCTGGGCCTCGGAGCTGTTCCTCCCTTGAGCGCTATTTCTATCATCCAAACCCCAGGGGTTTCTCAGGCCTGGCTGAACCTGTCCTCCGCCGACAAGGGGGGCGTTAACAGCCATTCCCCCTCGGGTCACCGCGCCGCGAGTTTGGTTATTAAAACCGGCCGGGTCAACTACGGGGTCGAAGAGAATGGTCCCCTTTTCTAGAAGCCTATGACGCTCTCCGCCGGGACGGGCCAATTGGATAATTCCCTCCAGGATGGTCCTGGCCAGCCTCGACTCCCCCCCGTGAGTGCCCCCCAGCACCAAAATCCTAAACTGAGGATCTTCGGTGTTTCCCAACTGAAAGGTATGTTTGGGAAGGAACTTACCGGCTACGTTAAAGCCTCCCCCACTGTCGATATTTTCCACCTTATGGATCTTGATCTCACCATTTCCCTCTTTGCCACAAAGTCGGTTGGAAGCCTCTATCTCCTTCAATTCCATCTCGGTAAACCTCCCAAAGGAGATGAACTTTGTCTGGTCGATCTTCGCCTCGGTGATGGCATCGATATTTATAAGGTCCGATTTAACCGGTGAACGCCAAGGACCGAATCTACCCTTCCGGATAAGACAGCCATCGATAACCCTATCGGCTTGGCGATCAACTCTCTCCCTTCTTCGCTCCTTCAACAATCTAGTTTGCCTCACCTTATACCTTACATCATCGATAAGCCCTAACATAAATCATCTCCGCAAAAGGAACCAGTGATAAATCCCTTTTTACCGGTCACTAATCACTGCTCCTGGATATGTATTTAGAATAATACAGGTCATAGTAGTCCTCCTTCGGCTCCCCCGCCTTGGTGAACATTGAATCCTTTTCAATGTGAAGTTTTATCTTTCCTATCTTTACGCCGTAAGTTCTTTCGAGGTGATCAATCCAGGGAGAGATGGGGACGTATTCCTCCACCACCTTAGGGGCGAATTTTTCGATCCAACGGTAAATGTATTTTTTCACAATCCTTTCCCTTTTCTTTCGATACTCTTCCTCTTTTTTGAACCACTCAGAAGTAAACTTCTCCATCCTCTCAATGATGATGCTCTCACCTACCTTTAAGGGAACGTCCTTGACAAACTCATATGCCGGCTGCCGGTCCCCGGTCTCCGTGCCCTCATTTAAAAGCCGACCAAATTTTTTCTCCGCGTCATCCTCAAGACTCTTACGAACAATTCCTCGGGCATATTCGGTAAAGATTAGCTTCCAGTTGATGTTGTATTTCTCAACCAGTTTTGCCAGGGTGTCTCCCTTTTCAACCTTATGGACGATAAAGGAACTCAACTCGCTGATATCCTCCCCACCAAGCACCTCCTCAATAGCTGCCTCCCATAAGGCCTCGTTTTCCTCGGCCCTGACCCTTCTTATATCCAGGGCGAGCTCTGTATCTGAGGAAGAATAATACTTAAAGAAGGGGATAAGCTCTTCGACCTTGGTCCTTTCCCATCGAGTTTTTTCCAGCTCCAGCTTTTCCTCCTGCCAGCGAACAAGCTTCTCGGCTTCTTCTTCGCCATAGGTCCTCCGATGAGTTTCAATCTCCTTTAGCGCGGCCTCTCTTGCTACCAGAAACTTCTCATACTGATAGGCCCGATAAGCCGCTCGGTAAAGATCAAGGCTTCCCATACCAAAGATAAACCTCTGCTGGGATGCCTCGGGGCTGATATCCTCACCATACGGGGAGAAAATCGACTCCTGAATATCCTTATATCGCTGGGCTAAGAACTCGAATACATCCGGGCCAGCAAACCAGTACCAGGGAATCTCCTCTTTTAAATGTCTTTTTATCTCCTCAGAAGTTTTAAAATGATGGTGATCTAAAAGGGCGATGAGAAAATTCCTTCGGCTCATCAATTGGGAATATGCGTAATTAATCCTGTCATTCAGATTCATCACGGGATAGCCCTCCTTCGTCCGCAGGGGCTTTCCAAATGTATCGGTTGTCTTGCCGCTCCTGGTGATGTTCCCTATCTGATAAGCCACAACCTCAAACCGATCCTTTACCAAACGGGAAAAGGGGCCGGCTCTTCTTCTCTCTCTATTTATCTCATCTAAATTAATCTCCTCGAAGAACTTCTGCCAGTCCTTAACTTTAATTTCTACATCAATGACATAAACCTGAACATATTCGCTATCTGCCTCTTTACCAGTGACCTCGTCAGCGGTATACATAGCAAATTTAGTGCTGACAATCCTTGTCTCATCCTTGATTGGCTCCTCTCTCACCCCTATCGAGGTTCCCAAAATTCTCGGCCATTTCCATAGTCGATCTGGCTTATCAGCTTTATTAACCAACGCCCTTATTCCGCCTGGCTCGTAAACAGCTACCGCTGTGTGTGGCCCTATCCTGTTGGTAAGCCACCCGTCAATGATTACATATCCGGCTATTATTATCAAGATCGTTAAGGCTAACCACCTTCCCCATTTAGGGAATTTTGTGTCTTCAAGCATCTTCGCCGTTTCCTTCTCTGGTTTACTTTATCTAAGTCTACCGTCTTTTATTTTTCTTTGACACAGAGGGTGATCTTTTAGAAAACTATCCTTTGTCTAAAATGTCGTCTTTGCCGAGGTGAAGTAGAATATAACCATCTACTTTCTTCTGGCTCCATCTAGCCATCCTTCTCCACATCCCAGAGGGAAAAAACCCCAGGCATTTTTCCCTTGATCTTTTTTCTTCATTTAGGTTATTTAAACGGCAAGTTAGTCTTGGATTGAGACTTCTGGTCAGTTCTAAGGGGAATTTTCCTTTCCTCTTTACCCAATCCAGAGCGCCCACTCCCCGAAGGTGGAGGGATATATGTTCCTCAAAAAATATAGCATCTTTAGCAGGCAAGTCAACAGTTTGGGTCAAGACAGAGAAACAATGCTCATACAAAAGAAAGAGAAAATTGACCGATCTCTTTAAATCTGCTATTTTTTACCAGGCACTATTTTGCCAAGGCTTCGGAACTGATCTTTGACAGTAAGGGTCGGTTGTTATCTTGAAATGCCCCTTCGCAAATCCCAGGCGTCTTAGCGAGAAACGTCAGACAATGATAATCTCATGATGAGACCAGTCAAAAAAATCCAGGAGAGGCAAATGAAATCAAAAAAGATAACGGCTAAATTTTCCGAATACTTTGGTGAAGGTAGGTTATCGGCTTCTCTTCTTAGGCTCATGGGGAATCTAAGGGTGGACCGGGTAGTAGAACCCGTCTCCCCCGAGGAGCTAATAAGAACAGGGATGAACAATTTCCGACGCATTAACTTCCAGTCTTCCAGGATTAGAGAGTGGCTAGAAAAACATGAAGAAGAATTCTCAAAGATGCCTACTTATAGAGCACCACAATGGACCAAATTGGACTTCCTTCACCAGAAAGCTCTGGAGTACTACGTGAGCTATCAATTGCTTGAACCGCAAACTAAAGACGTATTTATGGACGTAGGAGCACAGAAATCCTCTTATTACAGGATCTTGTCGTGCCGGGAAATTTACCTTCAGGACATGATCTATCCCCCAGGCTTGAGGAGAGTCGATGGTCGAACCTTTTGCCTTGGGGGAGATGCTGCTTCTCTTCCTCTCCCAAAAGAATCTGTAGATAAAATCTCCTTACATCATACTTTTGAGCATTTTGAAGGAGGAAAGGATAGGCAGTTCATTAAGCAATCTTGCCGCATCCTTAAGCCTGAGGGAAAAATGTGCATTATTCCCCTGCTTTTAGGTGACGAATACACCGAAGTGCATAGATTACCGGGAAAGGCTTTTGATCCCCAGGCAAGACGGGTCATAGATCCAACTACAACTCTGGCTACCCCATTTGCAAGAATATATAATATCGAGACTCTTCAGACCAGGGTTTTAGCGGAACTGCCAGAGGAAGTTGAGCATACCCTTTATGAAATCACGGTGGATGATGAGGATACTCCTGACATGAGCAAGAACCTGGGAGTAAAGATCAACCGACCAATGAGATGTCTTCTTATCCGAAAAACTACTTGATCTAGCATCCGCCATAATCTCTGGAATTAGATCTACCTCATCGCCATGCGAGTTCGAGTCCTGTTCGGAGACGAGCCAAGAATCTTTGAAGTGAATATCTATCACTCGACAAAATTAGAGACCCACTCTGGTTCTTCTGGTGGCTTAGAAGCTAAAATTTTTCTCCAATTATCATCGGTAAGTCGATCCTGCATTGGTTGTTTGAACTCATAATATGTCATAACTGGACCAGCACCAATTAGGATTCGTCCATCCGGTATCTTATAAGCTACTACAATTAAGTTCACATAGCCAATCCCTTCCTCTAGAACTTGTCCTGTATTTGAGTCGGTATGAACATCGGCAATGATGGTGGTCCTTTTAGCTTTTTCATCAACCTCTGCTATTACTGCATTCAGCCACTTTCCGAAATTCTTGATGAAATCATAGTCTTCTTTTTCTAACTCCTCATTTTTGAGTTCCTTTACTGAGAGATCAACCAATTTCTCGAGTATCTTCTCTAAACTCTCGAGTCTCGATTTTGAGGCCTCATCTAACACCTCCATTTCATTTAAGCCTGTGGTAGTCATTTTTGTTAAGGCTAAAAGGTGATTGTAGAACTCAGGAATCGGTTCGATATATCCAACCACTGGTTTTTCAGGCGGTCGTGGCCCCGGTGCTGCGGCTACGGGCATGGTGTAACTTTGCTTCGCATAGAGGATGCTATCATGTCTTAACTCGGCCCAGGAAGCCAGGGCGGTTGTCAGTTCTTTATCTTGCCAGGCAGAGGTCTTCATAAATGTGGGATAGCCGTCTCCAAACTCTTTCAATAAAGACTTTAGAGCATCAAGCCACGCCCAGTAAAGGTTCTTATTCCAATCCTTTTGAGCAAACTTTGAAAATTCATTTTCGAGTCTCTTAGAGGCTTCGCTATATTTTTGGTAATGGGAATCGCCGAGATTCTTTAAGGTCATCTTTGCTCTTTTTGAGCCAAGGAGGGCCATGACATCTAAACCTCTAGGGAGTCCTCTTATGGGTCCGGCAGCACTCATAACTAGGGTGAAGGGTCTTGAATCTCTATCTCCTGAATAAAGACCGGTGTAGCTCCCCACCAGATTGGAAAAGATGTAAGAGTCGGGAATGAATCTTTGTCCCATCAAGCGAAATCCCTTGGTTTTCTCAAGACACTCATCTGCCTCTTCGGGAGTAAAGGGTGGGTTGATACCACAGTCACCGGTTCCCCCAAATATCTTGGGAGGCATATATTCAGCTAATTTAGCCTTGATCTTTCCAATATTTTCTTCAGTTAAGTGATCAAGATGGGATTTTGAATTGAATATATAGTTTAGGGCCTCCATATATTCATAGGGTCCTAAGTCATCCGCCAGCCCAACATAAAAGGAAGTTACCGAATAAATTCTCTCCCATCGGTCTTTGAGTCCCTCGCTCTCGGTGAATTTCGAAGCAATTAGGAGAGCCTGGATGGTTTGAACTGTGGCATCATACTTGGAAATCAAACCCTCTGGATTAAAGGGATTGGTCTTCCCCGGAAGGATAGCCTCAGTTCCTTTGAGAAGCATACTCATTCTTCCGTACCACATCAATGCCTTGAAATAGTTCTTCAGTTTCTCTGATCTTGTGTAATGGCCTCGAGGAAGGTATTGAGAATAGTCTTCTTGATAAAAAAAGATGGGAGATTCGGAAAATCCTTCCTGTTTTTCTATGAGCTCTAGCTCCAACTTTACTTGTTCCTTCACAAAATTTGGGATCTTTAATTGGTATTTTGCCAACTCTTCTTCTTGGAAATAGGCGCTCGCCAAACCAGGGTCTTTACATTTCCGGCCATTTCTGCAGAGCTGGTCTTCTCTTGGCTGAAGAAGACTCAAACCCACGCCAAAATAGGCAGCATTTCGCTTTGCTGCTTCCTTAAGGTCCTCAGTAGTGCTCTGATACTTTTCTATTGAATCATCGAGGAGTTCTTGGCTGATTTGCCACATTTTCTGGTAAAACTCTTTCTCCTCAATCTGCCTTAAGGTTTCATCAAATTGAATATGATAAAGATGGAGCAGCGAGTCATTAGTAATGAAGATCGGTATTTCTCGATCCTTTAAAGTTCCGTAAGGCCGGGTGATATACTCTTCCCTGGGATTGAAGGGATTGTCGATAACCACAAATCCATTTTTCTCCAAAAGCCTCAACGCCTCACTACTCAGGGGAACTTTGCTAGAAAAATCTGGGAAATTTGATATTTCATCGGTGGGGAGCGGTAAATTATATGGAGGAACTCGTAACGTAATATCTAAAGGGATTAAGGAATAGTGTTCGGTAAAGTTTAGCTTTTCTGTTTTCACATCCGATAGATCAATAGGCTCTAGCTTTAACGTAGATGGCTTCTGAGCCTCGTAAATCTGCTTATACACAAGACAGTTCTTAAGTTTTTTCTTGATCTTGGATTTCATTTCTTTCTTGTCAGGAAGATGGTACTCGCTGTCGTAGAATGACCAAGCCTCGTTTTCCTTTCCCGCATAAATATAGCAGAGGACCACCTGAAGCACCGCCGAAAGATATTCTCCTCCACTATCATCATAGGTTGCAGAGTCAATCCTCTCATTAAGCTCATTCACCCTCAGCATGTCTTTCTCAATTCCCTTGAGCAGATGTTCAGAAAAAGAGCGGCTGACCGGAATATATTTATTTTTGTTCTCCTCGTATTGGAAAACCACCGTCGGAATGGGCGAAAGGGCGTGACACAGACGATCGAAATAATCAAAGGTGAGAATTCCTTGGGTGAATTCAAACACTCCATCTTCATCAAGATCCACCGGGACCAGGCTGTAACCTACTGGATACTGTTGACTCTCGTAAATAACTTCAGGGTCGGGAAGCAGGTTAAGAATCCAATATGACCAGCAGCAGTGAGCGCCACCTGAGAATTGTTCTACGATAAGCTGTTTTGTATCTTCCCCCAGAAAGGAAAACAGACCAAAGTTGGTCCATTCCTTCTTATTATACCCCCTCTTGAATGTAGCGAGGACTTTTTCCTCTTTCTTCAGAGTGGCAAACCAAACATCGTCTTGTGGGTCATAACACTTCATCACTTCATAACCTAGATAGAACAACCGGTCTTCTTTGGTGAAAACCTTGTCAAGAATTTGGGCACAAAGCGGGGTTGCCAGAAACAACTCAGACAGGAAAAAAGCCAGAAAGATACCGGACTTCATAGGATGCCTCCTCATAAAACTCATATATTTCGTATGACAACATAGATGCAAACCAACCCACCACTTATTCGTGTTCTATGTTAAGACCTTTTTACTAACACTCTGGTTTTTCTTTTCAATCTCTCTTAATTCTCCTTGAATATCTAGACTGAGACGAAAGCTGCCTAAGAGGAGGAAATTTTCTCGGGAAGGGGTCAGTCTGAAACTCGCCACCAAAGCTGCCACCAACGGTCCGCCGTAGCAAAGAAGAACCAATCATTTTGGAAGATCAAAGAGTCAAGCTTCCTTTCCCATTCGTAAAACAGAAAACTTAGGGATCTTCCGAAGTCCAGTGGAGTTGCTCCTTAAATATCCTCTCAATTTATCTCTTATGTTAACTGTGCTTTCGACTACATCTGACCAATTGTTACTCTCGCCAACTACTTTGGTATTTTTCATACCAGGCCTTCCAGGCTTTGACTAGAAGGGGATGCTCCTCCGGCGGCGGGAAGACCTGCCCGCCTTCTTTTTACAAATTCTCCTCGAGTAAAACTTTTTACGTTTCCCTGTTGAGAGGCTAAAAGAAGAGCATAAAGGATTTGAGTTCTCTCATAATCGTCTTTGGTGTCCAATTTTTGTATAAGGTGGGGTATGGTAGGCTTACCCATTGCCCCCAGTTCTTTGGCCGCAATGTGGAAAGTATGTCCCTCTCCATAGGTACTGGTAAAATTACGGTCCTTCAGTTTAGCTAGATAGAAAGAAAGGGGATCCTCGCCGGATCTGGCGAGATTCTCCTTGAGAACATAATCGAGTTTTCTCCACAGCAGATTAATCTCACCCTTCATCTCGGTAAATTCCTCAGCCAGTTCCTTTCTTGCCGTCCTCACTGCCTCATTTTTTCATCTTCAGCCACAGATTTCTGCCAGTAGTAAACTCCTCCACCCACCACCAGGCCGGCTGCCAGGGCAGAAATAATAATGGTCCCTACGGTGGAGAAATCTCTTAGACTGAATTGTCGGATGTTATTTGGTTGATTCATGTCTTTGCAGTTTTTCTCTTCGCAAACATATTCTTGTGAACGATTTCAGGTGCGAATACTCTTATTGTATTAATAACCCCATTTTACTTGAGAGGCGTCGGTCGAGGGTGAATTTTGGGAGTTTTCCCAAATTATATCTAAAATCTCAAGCTTTGTCACGCAGAAAGTCCCTTTCTACTTTGCCATCTTCTCAGTGCCTCTTTCGCCTTAGGAAAACCAATCTGAAATTTTTGGGAATGTCCAGCTCGTTGAATCTTGACAAGTCCTTTCAGAAATACTACAGTAAAACCATGACGGGTTTTTGGTGCGTTAGAGAATGAAGGGAGATGAGTAGATATGTTTGCCAACTTTGTTTCAATGGCTTTCTGGGCCAATTTTGTACGGCTCCTAAGTGGAAGGAGGAAAGCTAAAGCCAAAGCAGCTAAGCAAAAGCGCTCAATCTCTTCGGGACCAAAGAAGAGAGGTAGAAGGCGCGAATGAACCCACCGAACGCTATGTTCAGTAGTGCCGGAAGTGTTGGATTTCGGCTCAAACCAACCAGTGCGTAACTCTGGATATTGGAAAGTCAACCTTCTCTAAGTCGCTTAGACGACACAAGAAAGATATCAGAACTCTGGTACCCTAATCTAACAAAGAGCCCTTAAAAGGTTAAGAACTTTGGAGGTCAACCAGAGAGTGTTTCCCTTGTATAGGGCATATAAGGGGCTCAACATGGTATCGTTCCCCCTTTAAACACTGATAGGCCTTCTCGGATAGCCTGCGCGCAAGGGCAATGATGGCAACATTGGAGCCTTTACGATGTTTGATTCTATTAAAGTAGGCCGAGAGTAAGGTGAGAAGCGAAGAGAGCTCCAGGATGCCTCAATAAAGATATATTTAAGCATCGGAATCTGAATAGTTTTTTAAAAAGACAAAAAAGTAGAAGAATTTAATAGTTTTTTGGAAAATTTTCTCTGAAAGGGAAGAAAAAAAGTAAAAGATTCGGGGAAGAAAAAAGGGGAAGGAAAGAAAGGGAAAAAAATCGAAATAAAGGGATACCCCTTCCTATTGAGATTCCGATGCTCTTTGTTCTTTGACAATCTTTAAGAGAGGGAAAACTTAAGGAGGTTTATAGACTACAATTTCTTCCTCTTTGGAAGAGAAAAAGCCAACTTCCACAAGTTTCATCTCTTTTCCGCAGATAGGACAAAGTAGCGGATCTTTTCCGGTAAAGAGGATTTGTCTTTCTCTCCAGCCTTTAAGTTTTTCTCTTTCAACCTCTTTTCTCAAAAGCCTGTGGATTATCTTTTTGTATCTACCTTTAAGCCTCCTTGATAAAAGACCATAGTAGCGGACTACCCTGAAATTTGGGGGGAGGATATGCTGAATGAGGAGCGTAATGAATTTTTCCACCGGGATAGTGTATTTCACCTGGAATGCCTCTCTTTCTTTGTAGGTAAAAGTTACCCAGCTACCTTCTTTTCCCTCTATTTTCCCATACTGAGAGATTCTACATTCAGCTAAAGGTGGTCTTTTGGCATAGCGAAGAATATAGCCTACGGTAAACTTCTCTGGCTCTAAGTCGGTGCTGTCATAAACATACCAATTTATCTTTAAGAAAGGATCAAAGAAAGCATCCAAAACCTGCTTAACTCTAAATACTTTTAACTCCCCTTTTTCTTCGGGATGCTTTTTCAGGTAGCGGGTGATTCTTTCTTCTAGGTGTTTAATTAAAAGAAACCGGTATCTTTTATGAAGCATCTTAAAAGGAAAGAAGGAGTGAGTTTTCCATCTATTATGCCTTTTTCCTTTTAGATCAATACCCCCGGAAGAGATGAGCACATGAATATGAGGATTATCTTTAAGGTCTCTTCCAAAGCTATGAAGAGAAGAAACAATAGCTGGGAGAAATCCTCTTTCTTTACAAAAAGAGAGAACTGTCTCCTTAGAGGCGGTAAAAAGACAGTTGAGTAAAAATCTATACTCTTTTAGAAGCTTCCTTAACTCTTTGGGAAGGGTAAAACAAAGATGATGAAAAGAAACATTGGGAAAGAGAGAATTAATCTTTTTCACCCATTTATCAGTAAGAATCCTGCCACAACTATTACAGAAACGAGATTTGCGAGGACAAGAGGAACAACTATATACTGGTCAGGATGATCAGGACAGGCATACTTATGATAACCAAGTTTTTCTGGATCTCTGCAAGAGAGCATCTTCTCTATTGTGATGATGACATAATCAGGGATAGAATCTTGGTGAGTGGCTAAATAATTGGGCCAGTTGGCTTTAAAAATTTCCTTTATCGAGATTTTAGGAGTTGATGATAAAGTTTCCATGGGAAGATAAGGATGCCATTTATTAACTTTAAATGCAAAAAATGTAAAAGGATATTTGACTTCGATGTAGGTAAGATAAGTTTTGAGTTAGTTGATGATAGACCCCAGTTTGAAAACCAGATTAAATGTCCTAACTGTGGGCCATTAACCTTAGATGAAGTAGAACTGACAGAGATTGGTCAAACAGAGCTTACTGAAATTTACCTACAAGATGTGGAGTTGGAAGATTCGGAAGAGGAAGATTAAGCAAGATGAGAGTTTCCTTAGAAAGCAACAAGGGGGGTTCGGGGGGCTTTGCCCCCTGACTATCTTGTTCCCTCAGATCCTTTTTGACCATCGCCTATAATCCTTAAGGCACCAGTCTTTCCTGGATCCTTCCCGTCCCATAGCAAGGTCTTTGATGCCGCATTCCGGATCAGTGCAATGCAAGCAGTCCCCGGCACAATCAACCGCTGGATAGAATTTTCTTCCTTCTCTTTTATAGAGAGGAATATCAACCCCCTCGCAGTTACGAGAACTCATAAACTCCTGATTTAAACCCTCAATCTCTCCCTTTTTGATCTCGTATTCCATGCAGAGAGCAAAGGTTAGATTCTTCCTCTCACACACATTGCGCAGCCTATCGAAAATTCTTTTTCGATAATTTATGTCGGCATTGAGATAGCCGTCGATATTTTCTCGATAAAGTCTTTCATAATCCCACTCTAAAGCTGGCCCAAAGTATTTTTTCATCTTCGAGCCCACATCCCCCTTAATCTTCATCGGAATATCCAGGATGCTGGCCACAATGTGGCCAGCTCCACAGGACTTTGCTCTCTCAATTAGCTCTGCCAACTCTTTTATCTTATCAGTAAGATAAGGAAATATTGGATCGATACGGCACACGGCAAAAATTCCTGCCTGGGCTAACCTTTCCAGATTTTTTAACAAGAGATCGGTAGAGGCACCCCGGGGAACCAGAATCTTTCTTAAGTCCTCGTTAGGGGTGAGAATGGAAACTTGCCCGAAGGAGTGGGACTGCTGCTTTATAAGAGCAATAACCTCTTCGGGAATACGCGCCTTGGTAATGAACTCGATAGGAATATTCCTTTCAACAAAGACCTTGACTATCTTCTCGGAAAGATGATATTTGGCATTCAAGGATTGGAATGGGTCGGTAACCGGACTCAGATACCCGCAGGTAGCAATATCTATAGAATCCAGTTGGCCGGCCACTACCTGATCAAAATCCTTGGCTACCGTAATTACCCCATAGTGGTGAAACTTTTGAAAATATCCGGGAAAGGCCCGCGTGTAGCAGAAAAAACACCCTATAGCACACCCATTATAGGGATTAATGAGCATTCGCTCGGAAGTACATTCTCTCTTTCC
>JBHIEA010000023.1:0-14997 GCA_046760365.1 bacterium | reverse complement strand
GGGGTTGTCAACTCATCCTGGCGGAAAGCAAAATGAGGATCAGGCAATTCACTCAGTCTAAATTGGTATCTCTTGACGCTTTCTGATTAACAGTCTTGAAAGGAATCAGACCGGGGTCGTACCTGTCGTATTGACAGGTTGGAAAAAATCAGGTAATAAATATAAAGAGATAATTGAGAAACGAAAAAATTTCCAGAAAGAGGAAAACTAGATGCCCGCTGTAGTTTATCAGATAATTTACTCCATTATAGCCATAGCTGCTGCTTGGTTGGTGAAAAAGTTTGTTTCAGACCGGCTGATTGACACCTATACCACGACGTTGAAAATCGAAGAGCATACAGCAAAGCCAATCAAAAAGATTTTTGCGGTTATCATCTATATTATAGCTTTCTTTATCTTGCTGGGCATCTGGCATTTGCGAGGAACATTAACTGGGCTTTTGGCGGGAGCAGGAATTGTTGGGATTGTCATTGGGCTAGCAATCAGAGACATCATTTCAGACCTCTTGGCCGGGATCATCCTTTTCTTTGATCGGCCATTTAAGATTGGGGATTCCTTACTTGTTGGAAATGTGGGGGGAAAAGTATTAGATATCGGATTAAGGTCGGTTAAGTTAAAAACTTGGGATGGAGTTTTTGCTTCGATACCTAACAGAAAAGTCTGCTCTGAAGTATTGAAAAATTATGCCAAGTACAACCAAAGGAGATTAGAGGTAGTAGTAGGAGTCGACTACGATAGCGACTTACAAAAAGTTCAAGAAGCGATAACTAAGGCTTTAAACAGAGAAGACCTTCCCATCCTCAAAGATCCTGAACCGATAGTGGCTCTAGAAACACTTGATGCTTCCTCGATCAATTTTAAAGTACTTTTCTGGTTTAGTACCGATGTGGGAATACCCTGGATCAAGTTGAGGGGAAAACTTATGCAGGTAATCGTTGAAGAATTTAGAAAAGAAAAGATTAGTATCCCCTTCCCTCAGGTTACTATCTCTCCCCGAGAAGGATCAAAGCCTCCAAAAATTCCTTAAAATGCTTTCTTTGGTCGGTCTTTTCCCGAAACATATGTAAACAACTCCCCGCAAAAGATGACCGAGAGAACTCTCTAACTTTCAAGAGCAACGAGACAAATGTGTGTATGCTTGACGCTAAGCGTTTTTTGTCTTAAAATCTCTTAATGAGCCGCGGAAGAATCCCCGGGGAAATCATAATGAGACTTTGTGAATACAATAATGCCTTATAGGTTGAAGGGAGATGACAGCAGTTGTCAGCACTGACGAACTTCAAAAAGCCTGATTCTCTTTTCCGGCGGCATATGGGTAATCCCATCCTTACCCCCTCAGATTGGCCTTATCAGGTGAACGCGGTTTTTAACCCAGCAGCTGCCGAGTTTCGAGGCGAGACACTCCTTATCATTCGAACTGAGGATTTAAGAGGTTTCTCCCACTTCACCATGGCTAAAAGCAAAGATGGTAAAAAAAACTGGTCTATCTTGCCCGATCTAATTCTGGAGCCAGACACGAATGTCGGGGAAGAGCAATACGGCCTCGAGGACCCGCGAGTTGTTTGGCTGGAAGAACAGGGGAAATACGCTATTACCTACGTTTGTTTCTCACGGGGAGGTCCTCTGGTTTCAGTGATGATGACTGAAGATTTTAGAACCTTTGCTCGTAAGGGTCCTTTGCTCCCACCCGAAGATAAGGACGCCTCTTTGTTTCCCCGCCGTTTTAAAGGCCGATTTGCCCTGATTCACCGGCCCATCATTAGAGGAGAAGCTCACATATGGATCTGTTTTTCCCCTGATTTAAAACATTGGGGAGACCATCGAGTAGTTATTCCCACAAGACCAGGATGGTGGGACTGCCATCGAGTAGGCTTGGGAGCCCAACCAATTGAAACTCCCGAAGGTTGGCTCCTCGTTTACCATGGTGTGAGAGTGGCTGCCTCCGGTAGCGTTTATCGGGTGGGTTTAGCTTTGCTAGACCTGGATGAGCCGTGGAAGCTGATTTCTCGTAGCGAGCAATGGGTTTTGAGTCCCACTGAAGCCTATGAGCAGAGGGGCAATGTACCCGGGGTGGTTTTTCCCACAGGGGCAGTGGTAGACCGGGACACCAAGGAACTTCGCCTCTATTATGGTGCAGCTGATACGGTGGTCGCTTTAGCCACGGCTGACCTGACTGAACTTATCCAATTTGTCAAGCAGGATTCAAGAGAGGAGCATCCGGAGATTGAGAGCAGTCCATGAAAGGAAACCTCTCCTACCCTCTCAACGTTTTCTTTATTAGTACGTACCCTCCTCGTAGGTGCGGTATTGCTACCTTCACCTTCGATTTGGTGAAGGCGCTTTCTGAGCTCTATGACCAGGTTTCTGGTCAAAATAAAGTTATCCGGGTAGTTGCTCTTAGTAATATTTCTCAGGAGTTTCACTATCCCCCAGAGGTTGTGTTTGAAATCAATGACCAAGAGAAACCAGACTATCACCAAGCGGCCCATTTTCTCAATTCCTCGGAGTCTGAGGTAGTTTGCCTGCAGCACGAATTTGGCATCTTTGGTGGTAGAAATGGAATTTTTGTTCTTGATCTCCTGCAAGATTTGAGAAAACCTATAGTTACTACGCTGCACTCACTGGGCGGAGCACCCAAAGAACATTCAAAAGAGCAATGTGATATTGTTAGAACGATCTCTCAGCATTCAACCTTTGTTGTAGTAATAGCCCAAAAAGCTCTCGAGCTTTTAAGGGATGTCTATGGCGTTCCGCAGAAAAAAATTGTTATGATTCACCATGGAGCTCCGGATGTGCCCTTTTTCAATCCGTCTGAGCATAAGGCTCACGTCCAAGCTAAGGGGCGTCCTGTGATACTCACCTTTGGTTTAATCAACCCAAACAAAGGGATTGAAACAGCTATTGAGGCCATGGGTTTAGTAGCACGAGAAATCCCTGAGGCTCTTTATATTATCCTGGGTGTAACCCATCCCAATGTCATCAAACGATCTGGCGAGAAATATAGACATTTTCTTCAGAGCCTCGTGAGAAAGAAGGGACTGGAAAAGAACATAGTTTTTCACAACAAGTTCGTCAGTCCCGATGAGCTTGCTACGTATCTCGCAGCCACCGATATTTATGTTACCCCCTACCGCTCGAAGGAGCAAATCTCCTCAGGAACACTTACCCAGGCTCTAGCTTATGGTAAAGCGATTGTTTCTACTCCTTATCCGTACGCCCGGGAACTTCTGAAGAATGGCAGAGGCCGTCTGATCAAATTTGGAAATCCCAGGATTATGGCCCAACAGATCATCGATCTTCTCAAAAATGAGAGTGAACGAAACCTCCTCCGGAGAAAGGCTTACCAATTTGGACGGTGGATGATTTGGCCAAAAATAGCCAGGGAATATCTCGCTCTCTTTAAAAGAGCTCTTGAGAAATAGATTTAGGAGGGTTTATTGAGATTACTGCTAGGCTCTGGCTCTCGCTACTGACCAGCCAAAGGCAGCGACTGAGCGTTTTTAGTTGTCCAAGATGAAGAAAAACAAAGACAGATAAGGACTGGTATATGCAAACCAACAAAAGAATTGCCATTCTCACAGGGGGCGGGGATTGCCCAGGTATTAACGCAGTCATACGGGCTGTGACGAAGAAGGCCATCTATGAGAAAGGTATGGAGGTGATAGGCATAGAGGATGGTTATCATGGAATTGTAAATAATCAATACCGGCCTCTCACCTATGACGATGTCTCAGGAATACTTACGTTGGGTGGCACAATCCTCGGTACCTCTAAGACAGCGAATCCGTACAGGTATGCCCTGAGAAAGGGTAGGAGGTTAGAATTTAAAGATCTATCGAAAACTGCCATTGAAAACGTAAAGAAGCTTGGAATTGGCTGCCTTGTGTGTATAGGGGGCGATGGTACCCTGGGTATAGCCTATAGGCTCTTTGAAGATGGAATTCCGGTCGTGGGAGTGCCCAAGACGATAGACAACGATTTGAGAGGAACCGACATTACCTTCGGTTTTGATTCGGCTGTCTCGATTGCTACCGATGGCATTGACCGCATCCACAGTACTGCCCAGTCTCATCATCGGATTATGATTGTGGAGGTTATGGGCCATAAAGCGGGATGGATTGCCCTTCACGCAGGAGTAGCAGGAGGAGGAGATATTATTCTCATTCCGGAGATTCCTTATGATCTTAACATGATAGCGGAAAAGATAAAAGAAAGAAGCCGGAAGGGAAGAAGGTTTAGTATTGTGGTGGTTGCTGAGGGAGCGAGGCCCAAAGGAGGCGATATAGTAATACAACGAATAGTGAAAGAAAGTGTAGATTCAGTCCGTCTGGGCGGAATAGGGTTCGTTCTTGGGGCCGAGATCGAGAAGATAACTGGACTTGAGACTCGTACCGTGGTAATGGGGCATCTCCAAAGAGGAGGCTCGCCCACTCCACTCGATAGAGTATTAGCAACCCCGCTAGGAACCAAGGCAGTTGACATGATCGAAAATAAAGAATTTGGGTATATGGTGGGAGTGAAAAGAAATTCGCTGGTTAAAGTTTCCTTGCGGACCGTGGCGGAAGGAATAAGAACTGTTCCCTTAGATCATCGTCTGATAAAGTCTGCTCGTTCCGTGGGAACGTGCTTTGGAGACTAACTTCCGCTTTGGCCCTCCTCAGGATGGTCTCCACCGTATTAGCGGTCTCCGGAGATCCATGAGAAAAGTTTAGCCTTGCGATATCCATGCCGGCTAAGGCGAGTTTTTGTATAGCTGTTTTACTAAGCGTATACCCTCCAGGATAGTTTCCTTTACCTTGAAGTTATCCTCCACATCCTGATAGCGACCTGGTATAGATAACACATGATCCCGTACCTTCTTGAGACCCCTCATTTTAACTCCTACCATGTATTCATAGCCTTCTTTCTCGATGAGAGAAAGATCCTTACTTACTTTGAGTCAGGGTAAGCTTTTCACTAAACTTGGCCATACCTTGAAGGAGGGTATCAACGGACGACGACAGATTCAATTTCTTGACATGAGGCGGTTTTTATATATCCTGAGAAACATTCCCTATTAAATTAGAGAGGGAGAAGTGTTAGATTTTTTGGAAAAACTTTCCATTAGTCCCTACCTAAAAGCAGCTTTAGCTTTTGTCTTATTTTACCTGGGAGCAAAGGCTGTCTATCTTATTTTAACTCACCTGGTTGGTAGATTGACCAAAAAAACCGCCACCCAACTTGACGACATTATCCTCTCTAAGGTAAAGGCTCCTATCTTTTATCTTATCATTCTGGCCGGAATTGCTACTGCCTTTAACTTTCTTCCCTTATCTACTCAAGCCAGGGTAATTTTCTCCAGGATACTGCTTTCCCTGGTCATAGCTATCTCCTGTTATCTGGCCAGCTCCTTCATTAATGTAGCAATTAAAGGCTGGTTTACCGCGAGAAGTACGGTCACCGGTAGGATTAAAGGACGGGAATTAATAATGCTTAGCCGAAAGATTTTGAATTTTATTATCTTTGTCCTTCTCGTCATCTTTATCTTGTCTCTCTGGGATGTCAGAGTAACGGCACTGGTGGCCAGTCTAGGTATCGCCGGGTTTGTCTTCGGCTTTGCCCTGCGAGACATCTTTGCCAATATCTTTGGAGGAATAGCCCTCATTGCTGACAAATCCTTTAAAATAGGTGATTTTATCAAACTAGAAAGCGGAGAGGTGGGAGAAATTATCGATATAGGTCTAAGATCAACCCGGATAAAGTCGTTCGATGAAGGAAATGAGATCATCATTCCTAACAATAGCCTGGTGACCAGCAAGATCACCAATTATGGCCGCCCCTTAATTAATTTGAAGATGGTGGTAAAGATAGGCGTAGCCTATGGCTCGGATATAAGAAAAACCCGGCAAGTTCTTCTGGATTGTACCCAGGAGGTAGACAGTATCCTGGACGATCCGCCTCCCCGGGTTTATTTTATGGAAATGGCTGATTTTTCCCTCAATTTTAGAGTAGTTTTCTGGATTGCTGATTTTCGGCAAAGGTTTGATATTCGAGATAGGTTCGTCTCCCTGGCTTATGAGCAGCTCCAATCCAAAGGAATAAAGATTCCCTTCCCCACCAGGACCATTCACATAGAAAAATAAAGAAGAGATAACCCATGATAAGAACATTGGCTGCCCCGCTAAAGTATGTTCAAGGAAGAAATGTTCTCAATGAGGCAGGAGAACTTATCGAACCTCTGGGCAAGAAGCTGATGGTACTAGCCAGTGAGAGAGCGGCGGAGATTATCAAAGACCCATTTTTAGCAAGTCTACAGCGCACCAACCTGGATTTCGAATTCGAAAAATTTAACGGAGAATGCTCTCGTGAAGAAATAGAGCGGGTAAGCGAGGCTCTCAGAAAGAGAGGCTTCAATGTTATTGCCGGAGCCGGAGGGGGTAAAACTCTGGATACAGCAAAGGCCAGTGCCTATGAAGCTGGGATCCCGGTTGTTATTTTGCCAACCATTGCTTCTACTGATGCTCCCACCAGTGCTATCGCTGTGGTTTATACTCCCGAAGGAGAATTTGAGGAATATCGCTTTTTTCCTCGAAACCCTGATCTGGTGCTGGTAGATACCTTGATAATAGCTCAGGCACCGGTGAGATTCTTCGTCTCAGGAATGGGTGATGCTCTGGCTACCTGGTTTGAAGCTGAGGCAGTGAACAAGGCCGGAGCCCAGAACATGGCGGGGGGCCATCCAACCTCGGCAGCCCTAAGAATAGCTAAACTCTGCTACGAAAACCTATTAAAGTACGGCCTACCAGCAAAGTTAGCCGTAGAAAAGAATACAGTGACCGAGGCAGTAGAAAAAATTGTGGAGGCTAATACTCTCTTAAGTGGAATTGGCTTTGAAAGCGGAGGACTAGCTGCTGCCCATTCCATTCATGATGGAATGACAGCTCTTGAGGCCTCTCATCGGCTTTATCATGGGGAGAAGGTGGTCTTTGGGCTTATTGTCCAATTGGTTATGGAAAACTGTGACTCAACCCAGATAGGCGAGGTTCTAGACTTCTGTATCCAGGTGGGGCTTCCGGTATGCTTTGACGATCTCGGCTGGGGAAAGGTCTCCCAGGACGACTTAAAAAAAGTGGTAAGAGTAGCCACGGCTGAAAACGAGACCATTCACAATGAGCCCTTTCCCATCACCGAAGAGTTAGTTCTTGATGCTCTCCTCGCCGCCGATGCTTTAGGCAGCTTTCGAAAAAAGTTAATCTTCGGTTCCAATCCGGTATGATTTTGGTGATTCATCCTTAAATAGCTTTGTTCTCTCGTAGCTGCCTACTGAGTTTTCTCTGGGGGTTCCACCACCACCATGGTATAGCTACTAAGGTCAAAATACCTGGCGGCCACTTTCCTAATATCGTCTTTAGTAACTCTATTAATGCTCGAAGCATATTGGCTAAAATTCTGATAGCCCAATCCGTATAGCTCATCTAAGGCACACTGAAGAGCCAGAGCCTGGTTGGTTTCCAAACGAATGGTCTCGGTGCCAATTAAATCTTTCTTGGCCCGATTGAGCTCCTCTTCCGTCACCCCGTCGGCTATGAGCTTTTTTATCTCCTCCAAAAGCCCATCTCTAGCCAACTCTGTATTTTCCGGAGCTGTGGCTATATAAAAGGTGTAAGCACCGGGATCCTCCAGTCCGATAAAGGAAAAACTTCCTACACTATAGGCAAGACCGAGTTCGTCTCTAAGTCTCTGGTAAAGGCGCGAACCCCCACCGGATATGATAGAGGTCATAACATCAAAGGTGTATCGATCCTTGCTTTTAACATCAATACCCTGAAACCCTATCATAATCAGAGCCTGTTTTTTATCCATATACTTGGTGGCCATCCTCACCTGGGTTGGTTTTAGCTCCTGGGGAATCTGAATCAAAGGCGGTGGCCGAGGCTCAAAATTAGAGAAAGTCTGCTGTACCTTCTTCACTACCTGGGATGCCTTTACGTCCCCATAAACCGCGAGGACCATATTGTTAGGTCTACACAGTTCATCATAATATTCAATTAAATCGGCTCTATGGAGTTTGGCTATACTCTGGGCTGAGCCGATACGCTGAAATCTAAAAGGATGGCGGGCAAACAAGGTTTCTTTAAACAATTTGAAGGCAGCATTAAAAATGTCATCTTCTTGAGCTTTGATCTGAGCCAAGATGATTCTCCTTTCCCGCTCTATTTCCTCGGAAGGGAAGGTAGAGTTCATAATGACATCGGCCAGGATCTCAAGCCCGCTATCAAAGTCTTCCTTTAGTACGCTCACCGAGCAGCCAAATGAGTTATTTCCTCCATAGGTATCAATGGCACCACCCAGCGACTCTATGAGATCAGCTATCTGACGAGCAGTTTTAGTCTTAGTGCCTTTGAGCAACATACGTCGCACAAAATTACATATCCCATTATTATTTTCATCTTCGAACCTAAGTCCTCCCTTAAATACGGCCTGGATAAAGACAGTGGGTAAGGTATGATTTTCTCGCACCAGAAGAGTCATACCGTTAGGCAGCTCGAATTTGTTGATGACCGGCGGGGTGGTTACAGAAATCTTCGGGGCCCCGGCTACTTTTTCTGTAGCTGGCCTCAGAAGAGTTATAGTAAGATTATCCTGGCGAAAATATTTATGAGCCACCCGTCTAATCTCTTCCCGGTCAACTTTCTGGATCTGTCTTACGTATTTTTCAGAAAAATCAAGATCTCCGACCACCAACTCATTAGAGGCAAGGTCTCTGGCCCTATCTTCCATAGTCTCCCGGGAGAATATGTGCTCACTTATCACCTTTCTTTTAGCCTTTTCCAGCTCCTCCTCACTCACCAGCTCCACTTTGAATTGATCCAGTTCTTTTAGGATTTGCTCAATAGCCTGCTCTTTATTTGCCTCATCCAAGGTCGCGTTTACACCAAAGATACCCGTATACCTAGGTGTATAGGACCAGGAAGATATGGCATTCACCAGTCCCTTCTCTTCTCTAATTTTCCTAAACAACCGGGAACTTCGGCCTTGCCCCAGAATGATAGCCAGAACATCCAGAGGATACATATCTTCACTCTCAATGCTTACCGTACGAAAACCCATTAGAAGGTAGATCTGTCTAACTGCAAATTCTTTTTCCACTCTCCTTGGGCCTAATTGATCAGGTTCAGCTGGAATGTACACTGGTGGCAGCGACCCTCGCTGAAAGTCAGCAAAAGCCTTTTTAACATGGGAAAGAGCTGTTTCAGAATCAAAATCTCCCACTCCTACCAGTATCATGTTGTTAGGGCGGTACATCCTCCGGTAATAGTCCAAAAGATCTTGCCTGGTTAGTTGTTCAAAGAGGGTTCGGTACCCAATAACCGGATACCGATAGGGATGCTCCCGGAAGAGGGTAGACCAGAAAAGACGAGATAAGAAACGATCAGGATCATCCTCACCCATATCAATCTCCCGAAGTATCACCTCTCTTTCCTTCTTTAATTCCTCCGGGTCAAAAGCTGAATTCATCAGCGCATCAGCTAGAACGTCAAGAGCGGTAACAAAATGGTCACTCGGAACAACCACATGATAAACCGTACGATCGAAGAAGGTATAGCCACCAATTTGCCCTCCCAAGCCTCTTATCTCCCGCTCAATTTCTCCCACTCCTCTTTTCTCAGTTCCCTTAAATAGCATGTGTTCAACATAATGAGATATCCCTGAGCCTGAGTACTCACTTTCAGTAATGCTTCCTGCTTTCACCCAAACCTGCCAGGCCACTACCGGAGCAGTATGAACTTCCTCCAGGATCACCACCATTCCGTTGTCCAGGACGTGCCTTTGAGGCTGAGGACGATTTTCCGAAATACCTGCGGTTGAGGAGGCAGTAAAGACAGAGGAGACAACCACAAAGAGATTCACTAATAATACCGAAATTGCCAAGCAATGAATCCATCTTTTCCTCATCTTCATTTTAACTCCCTTTATTCTTACAGTAGTGTTGTAAAAAATATTTGCTTTTTTGGGAATTGGTAGCCGCAGGATTTATCCTGCGTTTTATGAAATAACATCTTCCAAGTTAAAAATCCAGTGATCCCTTGAAAGGATAATCCTTTAATCAGAGGCTAACCCTTTTCTTGCTGGATTATCCAGAATGTAGATTATGTGTTTCTTTTCTCTAACATTCTATTTATCATTTCTCTACACAGGCTGAAGCCTGCGGCTACCAAAAATAATCACGTTCCCTTTCTCACGTTAGCCGGTGAAGGTTTGTCTACTGGTTCGCATCCTGGGTTCCAGGGCATCACGCAGAGCGTCTCCTAAGAAGTTAAATGCCAGGATGGCGATAAAGATCAAAAACCCAGGGACTAAGATCCAGGGAAAGCTCACTAAAACTCGGGTATTCATAGCTGCCGCGAGCATATTACCCCAGCTAGCTTGCGGTTCCTGAATCCCCAGCCCTAAAAAACTCAAGGCACTTTCCCCCAGGATATAGCCTGGTACGCTGAGAGTAGCTGCTACAATGATAAAGCTCATCGTGTTGGGCAGGATATGTCTTAAAATAATACGAAGATCGGTGCTACCTAAAGCCTTAGCTGCTAAGCTAAATTCCTGTTCTCTGAAAGAAAGAAACATACCCCGAATCACTCGAGCAAATCCAGGCCAACCAATGAAACTTAATATAAGTACAATTAAAAGATAGACCTGAGTTGAAGATAGATTAGTAGGAAGCACGGCCCGGAGAGCCAGAAGCAGGTAAAATCCAGGAAAAGACATAATCATCTCACAGAATCTCATCAAAACATTGTCCACTGCACCACCATAGTAGCCTGATATTCCTCCCACCAATGCTCCCAGGCCAAAGGAAACCAGGATGCCGACCAACCCTACCGAAAGAGAGATACGGGCTCCAAAAAGAAGGCGCGAAAAAATATCCCTTCCAAATGTATCGGTCCCTAAAAGAAAGATATAGCCAGGCTTATCAGTCCCAAAAAGATGGAGCCGAGAAGGAATTAAACCCAGAAACTTATACTCTGCCCCCTTCACCAACAAACGGAGGGGATACTTTATCCGAGTATCAGGCTCATAGATCTTAAAAGCTTTATCCACCAGCTGGTACTCGTAAACGAAGGGTCGCCAGCTCCACCTGCCCTCAGTATCAACAAAGTGGATCGAGGTAGGAGGGTGGTAGCTCTTACCCCGAACTTGGAGACCCGGAGAATAGGGGCTAATGAAATCCGCAAAAAGTGCCCCCAGATAAAGAACAATGAGAACAACTGCCCCGATTAGGCCTAACTGGTGTCGTTTGAGTCCCCGCCAGATAATTTCAGTCTGAGTAAGTGATTTTACCTGCGGCAGAGCCCGCTTTCTCCAGAGCATGAACGTTCTTATCACCTACCAATTCTCCTTAATAATTAGCTCAGTCATAGCGGATACGGGGATCAACCCAGGCAAGCAATAGATCAGCTACCAGATTACCTAGAATAAGCAGAACTGACCCCATTATAAGACTACCCATTACCAGATAAAGGTCCTGGGCTAATACTGCCTCCAGCATTAATCTTCCCAGACCGGGCCAGGCCATGACAATTTCGGTGAGGGCAGCACCGGAAAGAAGGCCCGGTAAGGAAAGACCAAAAATAGTAATAATGGGATTAATGGCATTGCGCACTGCATGTTTCCAGATAACCATGGTCTCGCTCAGTCCTTTAGCCCGGGCAGTAGTCACAAAATCAGCCTTAAGGTAGTCTAAAAGATTCCCCCGCATCTGCCTCATGAGCCCCGCCATGCCAGAGGTGCCCAGAACTATGGTGGGAAGGATCAAATGATAGAGGCGATCCCAGATTTTACCAGCTAAATTTAGAGACTGATAGTCGATACTGTACATTCCTCCCACCGGGAACCAACCGGTACGCATGGCCATGAACAAAAGTAGCAGGGCAAAGAAGAAATTCGGAATAGCCAGACCTAAAAAGGCCAAAAAAGTGAGCAACTTATCTACCCAGGAATACTGTTTAATTGCCGAAATTATCCCCAGAGGAATCGACAATATCCAGGTAAAGACCATAGCGCTCAGGGAAAGTATAAAAGTATTAAAGAGTCTGGCACCAATTAATCTAAAGACTGGGACCCGATAAGAAAAGGAATGCCCAAAGTCAAGACGGAGAGCATTCTTTAACCAGATAAAATATTGCACATAGACCGGTTTATCCAGCCCAAAACGAGCTCTTTCTTGAGCGACCCTCTCAGCTGAAACTTGAGGATTTAGAGCCTGCTGAGTCAAAAAGTCTCCCGGGGCCAGTTGAATTATGATGAAAGAAATAAGAGAGATACCCAACAGGAGTGGTACCATGTGTAGCAATCTACGGCTAATGTAGGCAAGCAAAAATTTACCTCCCTAGCTAACTAGTTACTATTTTTCTAAATAAAGCTGCTCCATGTTCCAGAGAAGACCTCCATAAGCAGGAAGTCGAATATTTTTAATGGTATTTCGGACCGCAGTAAGGTAAACGGAGGAAGCGGTATAGATGAAGGGAAGATTCTCGGAAACAATTAGCTGCCATTGGTCATAGATTAGTTTTCTTTTTTTAGGGTCCAATTCCTGAACCCCTTTATTAAATAGCTCGTCTATCTTCAGTTCCCAGTCATACCTATTTTCAGGATCATAATTCCAGGAATGTAATTCTCCATCAGTCTTCCAGACGTTAGCCCCTCCATGAGGCTCCACCCCTCCGGTTAGACCAATAATGATGGCATCCCACTCTCCTCTAGGCTTGGTGGTCAGCCTCTGCACCAGCAAATTGAAATCACGGGGCTGAAAGTGAACCGTCATTCCTAACTTGGCCAGATCGTCGGCTATCAAAGTACCTAGAGCAGTCCAGGTGGTGTTGCCACTGACAGTCCAGAGCTCAAACTCCACCTTGTTGCCCTCCGGGTCATATAATCTGTGATCTTTCAAAATGAAACCAGCCTCCCGCAAGATCCTTCTCGCCTGGTCGAGGTCATAAGGATACTTCTTTACCTCGGGATTGTGGAAGGTTTTCACCGCTATAGAGACCGGACTCCATTGAGGCTCGCCAAATCCGTACATTACATTATCGATAAAAGTCTGCCTGTCGATAGCGTAAGCTATGGCTTTGCGGAACTGAAGGTTGTTAAACCACTTAAACTTAACCGGGTCAGGGTGACTCCAGTTCAAAACTACAAAGGAAGAACCGAGCGTAGGTCCACCTTTAACCACGCTGTAGTTTCCTTTTTTCTCTCCCGGCTTAAGCGTAGCATAATCGGCTCCTCTCATCCCGTAGACATCAATCTCACCCGCCTGGAACTTGAGAAGTTCGGTATCCTGGCTGGGAACGATTAGTATAATCATTCCATCCAGATAAGGCAGGGGATTGCCTTCTTTGTCCACCTTCCAGTAATGAGGATTTCTTTTATAAACGATTCTATCAGCAGGAATATATTCGGTCATCATATAAGGTCCGGTGCCAATGAGTTGCTTGGGAGGGGTATCCACCCCCCAGGTACTCATATAGGTGCCTTCCCTCACCGCATCTTCCAGGATGTGTTTGGGCATGATAGCTGTTCCTACGTGCCTGAGCAGAGGGGCATAGGGAACGGGCAGGGTAAATCTTACCGTGTAATCATCCACTTTTTCTACTTTTATTCTCTTTCCCTCAATGGTTAAGAGATCCCGCATGCCACAGATAATATCCTCGTTATAGATAATGTCGTTGTAGGTGAAGACGACATCGTCTGCCGTAAATCTCTCTCCATCAAACCAGGTAACCCCTTTGCGCAGGTGGAAAGTCCAGACCAGTCCATCTTCACTAAATTCCCAAGACTCTGCCAGGGAAGGTTCTATCTCCGTGGTCACCCGATTTTCCTCAGTCAGACCATCGAATAGGAAGCTCAAGGGAACCGAGGAAGAGGTCTCCTGAGAAATGGGAAGATTAAAAGTCTTAGGACCACTTCCAAAGACTGACCAGACCAGGGTCCCTCCATACTTTCCCACTTCCCCCTCCATAACCTTGGGATTCTCAACCTCGGCTACGAGAGGGGAAGATAAACTCAATAAAACACAACTCCCCAGTAGTAAGCTTATAAACCTATTCATTGGCTTTTACCTCCTTTCTTTTTTGCCTCAAATGACAGGCGACAAAATGATTTTCCCCCAAATCTGCCAGCTCAGGAGTCTCTTGCCGGCATAGGGGTTCTGCATATAGGCAGCGTGGATGAAAATAACAGCCTGAGGGGGGATTTACTGGACTGGGCATCTCACCTTTAAGAACTATTCGGTGTCGATCCACGGTGGGGTCTGGTATGGGCACTGCGGACATCAAAGCCTCCGTATAGGGATGTTGAGGTGAGGTGTATAGTCTGTCTCTTGGGGCAAGTTCCACTATTTTACCCAGATACATTACTGCCACTCTATGGGCTATATGCCTTACCACGCTTAAGTCGTGAGCGATAAATAAATAAGAATGCCCTAGCCTTCGCTGTAGTTCCTTCAGTAAGTTTATGACCTGTGCTTGAATGGAAACATCGAGTGCTGATACTGGCTCATCACAAACTATCAACTGGGGATCAACAGCTAGAGCCCTGGCTATTCCTATGCGTTGTCTCTCCCCCCCACTTAATTCATGAGGGTATCTTCTCAAGTAGTGCGCTGATAGCCCCACTATCTCCAACAATGTCACTATCTTTTCCCTTTTCTCAGAGCCTTTGGCCAGG
Organism: bacterium; assembly: GCA_046760365.1. Lineage (GTDB taxonomy): Bacteria > Aerophobota > Aerophobia > Aerophobales > AE-B3A > AE-B3B. Next base: position 294 of record JBHIEA010000023.1, on the reverse strand, counting down.
CGGTGAATGAGTATACCCTCACCCACGATCTCCTCCACACTCATGCGGGGATTCAAGGAGGCATGCGGATCCTGAAAGATGATTTGCAGGCGCTGACGCAGCTGACGGAGTTCTTCCTGGTCCAGTTTGAAAATATCACCTCCTTCAAACAGGACCTGGCCACCAGTTATAGGAAAGAGTCTTAAGATTGCCCTCGCCACGGTGGTCTTTCCCGAGCCACTCTCACCCACCAATCCTAAGGTTTCCTCTGGTCTGATAGAGAAGCTTACCCCATCCACCGCTCGGATCTCTCCC